>NZ_JBOHKS010000123.1:0-8952 GCF_050729195.1 Hypericibacter sp. | reverse complement strand
GTACTGGATTTTATTTAGTCTCGCGCTCTGGCGCTGTCAACTGTCCCCGACACAACATGGGAACAACGAAAGCTGAACGCTTTATTTGCTCATTCAGTGGGTCCCGCCCTGCGGCGGCGCCGTTTCTGCCTCTTTCCGCGTCACTGCGACATTTTTGCTGCTGCGCAATATAGCGTTCCCATAAAAGACATATTCGTACGCTATTTCAGGGCTATAATTTA
Source organism: Hypericibacter sp. (assembly GCF_050729195.1). Taxonomy (NCBI): domain Bacteria; kingdom Pseudomonadati; phylum Pseudomonadota; class Alphaproteobacteria; order Rhodospirillales; family Dongiaceae; genus Hypericibacter; species Hypericibacter sp. The sequence continues at coordinate 8,731 of NZ_JBOHKS010000123.1, read as the reverse complement.
GCTCTGGAGAATTGTGCGATGCGATATAAGACGGCATCGGCGGTCACGCGGGCGGAGCGGCTGGGAGAGCTTGGCGGGGCCTGGCGTCAGGCCTGGCTCTCCCCTCTCGACCGGCTCCGGCGCAACCGATCGCGCGCTAGGGAAGCGCCGCGGCGGCGGCTGTCGCTGGCGCTTCAGGGCGGCGGTTCCTTCGGAGCTTTCACCTGGGGCGTGCTGGATCGGCTGATCGAGCAGCGCGGCCTGACGGTCGATGCGCTGAGCGGCACCAGCGCCGGCGCCATCAACGCGGTCATCCTCGCCGACGGGCTGGCCGACGGACCCGACGAGGCCCGCGAGAAGCTGCAGCGATTCTGGAAGCGGGCCAGCGATGCGGCCCTGCTCACGCCGTTCGGTCCCCTGCGCAGCATGGGCGTCACGGGGTCGGCGGCCACCACGCTGGCGCTCTCTACCCAGCTGGTGTCGCCTTATCAGTACAATCCGCTGGGCCTCAACCCCTTGCGCGCCATCCTCGCCGATCTCGTCGATTTCGAGCGGCTGCGCAGGGCTTCGCCGCGGCGCCTGTTCATCGCGGCCACGCACGTCAAGACCGGGCGGCTGCGTTTGTTTCGCGAAACCGAGATCACGCTCGAAATGGTGCTGGCCTCGGCCTGCCTGCCGTTGTTGCATCATGCGATCGAGATCGGAGGCGAGCTCTATTGGGACGGCGGATTGAGCGCCAACCCGCCGTTGCGCCGGCTGGCGATGGAGTCCGGCGCCGACGATCTCATGCTGATCCAGCTCACGCCCGAGCGCCTGAAGGCGATGCCGCAATCCTCGCCCGAGATCGCGCGGCGCGTGAATCAGATCTCCTTCAACAGTCCCCTGCAGACCGAGCTGGGGGCCTTGTCGAGCCTGACGGCGCTCTGCCGGAGCGAGCCGTTCCTGCTGTCGCGCCAAGGACGCAAGCTGCGTCGGTTGCGGCTGCATCGGATCGCCGCCGAAGATGCCGTCGAAGGGCTCGAGCGCAGCAGCGCGCTCGATCTCGACTGGTCGTTCCTGACAAGACTCAAGGAAAGTGGAGGAAAGGCGGCGGAAGCATGGTTGGCGGAACTGCCGACATCGCAGCGGGAATAGCGCGACCGGCTAGCCCCGCGCCCATTGCGCCTGCCGGCGGAGGGAGCGCGGAGAAATTTCGGCCGCGGGCCGCTCGAGCGAGCGCAGCCAGTTCCGGAACAGGATGCGGGCCACGGCACGCCAGCTGTTCAACGGCATTCCGTCCGGATTGTTGCCGGGAAAATAGTTCTCCGGCATCGGAATGGCTTCGCCGGCCGCCAGGTCGCGCCGGTATTCGCGCGCCAGCGTGTCGGCATCATATTCGAAATGGTTGAAGGCATAGACGGCACGGTTTCCTTCATCCTCGATCAGGCAAAGACCCGACTCCGCCGAGGCCATGAGAGGCTGCAGTCCCGATTGCCGGGCGATGTCTTCGACCGAGGATTCGGTATAGCGGGAAACGGGCACGGCGAAGCGCATCGGCAGGCCCTTGGCGAGGGACGATTCCGCCGCGGTGAGGCGATGGTCGAAAAGCCCGAAGAGCTTCGCCGGCAGGGTCTGCTTGCCGACGCCGCGGAAACGATAAAGGGCGGCTTGCGCCGCCCAGCAGACATAGAAACTGCTCTTCGCGTGTCTGCGGGCCCAGTCGAGGATGGGGCAGAGCTCGGGCCAGTAATCGACCGCAGCGAAAGGCAACAGCTCGACCGGCGCGCCAGTCACGATCAGGCCATCGAGGCCTTGAGCCGCGACGGCCTGCCAGGGCCGGTAGAAATCCGCGAGATGCCCGGCCGGTGTGTTGCGCGGCCGGTGCGTCGCCGGCAGGACGAGGACGAGCTCGACGTCTCGCTGTCCCGCTCCCAGCAGCCGCGCGAACTGGGTCTCGGTCACGGGTTTGTCCGGCATCAGATTGACGAGCCCGACCCTGAGGGCTCGTCCACCGGTGCGCGGCGCATCCAGGACCTCGATCCCTTCGGCGCGCAGGATCGCGCTCGCGGGCAGCCCGTCGGGAAGAATGATCGCCATGATTGCCGCTCCGGGGCCGGCAGCTGGCGGGCGGCGTTCCTGCCGCCCGCCAGCCACCTCACGCCGCCGCCGCGAGGCCCGCTGAGACGGCGGCGAAGGCTTGGGTCAGGTCCGCCAGGATATCGTCGATATGCTCGATCCCGACCGAGAGCCGGACATAGCCGGGCGTCACGCCGGTGGCGCCCTGTTCGGCCTCGTTCAATTGCGAGTGCGTGGTGCTCGCCGGATGGATCGCGAGCGAACGCGCATCGCCGATATTGGCGACGTGATAGAAGAGCTTGAGCGCGTCGATGAAGCGCCGGCCCGCCGCCTCGCCGCCCTTGAGCTCGAACCCGACGAGCCCGCCCAGGCCGCCTTTGAGATAGGCCTTGGTCCGCCGCCGCTGCTCCGCGTCGGTGTGGGTCCCCGGGAAGATCACCCGCGTCACCGCGGGATGGTTCTGCAGATAGTTGGCGACCGAGGCCGCGTTGCGCGAATGCTCCCGCATCCGCAAGGGCAGGGTCTCGAGCCCCTGGATGAACTGGAAGGCGTTGAAGGGGCTCATCGACATGCCGAGGTCGCGCTGCAGGGTGACCCGCGCCTTCAGGATATAGGCGATCGGGCCCAGCGGCTTCGCGGCCTGGGTCCAGATCGCGCCGTGATAGCTGGGATCGGGCCGGTTCAGCATCGGGAAGCGGTTGGCATGCTGCTCCCAGTCGAAATTCCCGCCATCGATGATGGCGCCGCCGATCGAGGTGCCATGGCCGCCAATGTATTTTGTCGTCGAATGGACGACGATCGCCGCGCCATGCTCGAACGGCTTGCAGAGCACGGGGGCGGCCGTGTTGTCCATGATCAGCGGCACGCCGAGCGAGCGTCCGATCGACGCCACCTCGCCGATCGGGAACACCGCCAGCTTCGGATTGGGCAGCGTCTCGGCGTAATAGGCGCGCGTGCGCGTGTCGGTGGCGCGCCGGAAGCCTTCGGGATCGGCCGGATCGACGAAGCGCACCGTGATGCCCATGGTCGAGAGCGTGTGGGAGAACAGGTTCCAGGTGCCGCCATAGATGTCCGTCGAGCTGACGATATTGTCGCCCGCATGGCAGATGTTCAGGACCGCCAATGCGGACGCGGCCTGGCCCGAGCTCACGGCCATCGCCGCGACGCCGCCCTCGAGCGCCGCGAGCTTCTGCTCGAGCGCGTCGCAGGTGGGATTCATCAATCGCGAATAGATGTTGCCCAGCTCCTTGAGCGCGAACAGGCCCGCTGCATGCGCGGTGTCGCGGAACTGGTAGGAGGTCGTCTGGCAGATCGGCACGGCCACGGCGCCGGTCGTCGGATCGCTGCGGGGCCCGGCATGCAGCATGAGGGTCTCGGGGTGGGCGATGGTGCTCGTCATGGTCTCTCTCTTCTGGTGGCTGGAGTTGTTTTCGGGAATGCCGCGGGGCACCGCACCGTCAATATCTGAAGTTCGCCGCGCCGACCCGCTGCAGCTCGGCCATGTGTCTTTGCCGGGCGGCGAAGATATGGTCGGCGACGAGCGGATCGACGTAATGCGGATGGGTGAGGGGCGCCATATGGCCGGCGTTCGGAATCTCGGCAAGCCTGGCGCTCGGGATGGCCGCCTCGAGCATCCCGGCGATCCGCCGCGTGCATCCGGGCGACTGCTCGCCGCGAATGATGAGCGTCGGGCGGCGGATCGCCCGGACCGGCGCCAGCGTGCAAGGTTCCTGCGCGACCGCGGCGAAGTTCGCGGCGACACGATGGATCTGGCGGCAGAGCTGGATCTGGCGCGCCGGCTCGAGCCGGGCCCAGCTGCCCTCGCCGTTCCAGAAATCGATGAAGCGCGTCATTCCGATCTCGGGCGCGCCCAGCTCGAGCGCCGCGCGAATCCGGTCTTCGACCGAGGTCACCTCGCGCAGCAGCCGGCGATCGTCCGCGTCGCCGTTGCGCAACAGATAGAAGGCGACGGGCTCGATCAGCGTGAGACTGCGAACCAGCTCCGGACGCGCCATCGCGATCGCGAGTGCGATGACGCCGCCATAGGAGTGGCCGACGATATGGGCCGCAGCGCCCGCCTGCTCGATGAGAGCGATGACCGGACCGGCATCGGCAAGCACGTCGTCTTCGCCGTCGTCAAGTACAGCGGCTGTACCGTAGCCGGGCAGGTCAGGCGTCATGACATGCAGCGAGGGTGCGAGCCAACCGGTCAGACTCTTCCACTGCGCGCCGCTGCTGGCCGAGCTGTGAAGCAGCACGGCCAGCGCGCTGGGACCCGCTTCACTTTGTGTAGCGGGCCTTCGCGTCGAGCTAACGAATGTCATGGTGACGCCGCCGATCGCTGCTAATGCCATGGACCATCGCGCTGATTTCGCCGCGGCCGATGCCGATATCCTTGAGCATGCGGTCATCGAGCATCATCAGATGGCCCGCGGCCCGTTGGCGCTCCCGCCAAGAACGAATCGCCGCGGCGCATCGGCGTATGACAAATCCGAGGGACTGCACGCCACTGTGAACAGACTGTCGGTTGACATCGTGAGTGCTGGCTGACATGGAGTTCTCCAATCGAGGGTGCATAGGAACGTCTCCATAGGGAAACGGTCCCACCCGAGGTCGCTGCGCCGGGGGGCGCGGCGTTTTATGGAGGGGTTTATGGAGTGGGGCCGTCATCGGAGGGTCAGTTCGGCATTGCCGGCGACCCGCGACGCCGTCAATTCGGCGTCAAAAACAAATCACGCGAATGAAAATCCAGGACCGGGAGTGGCGGAGCTGACGCCAAGCCGCCAGATACGATCGGGCGCCTGGACTTCTCGAACATCCTCGGCGCCTCCCGACAGGGGAGCGGAGAATGGACGGGGGACTGACCGGGTGTGCGACTATCGTTTGCAGATACTGGGCGAGCCGTCAGGTATCGACCGCGCCGATGCCGCGATCAATCTGGCCAGCCGGAAATCGCTGGCGCTGCTGGCCTATCTCGCGCTGAACCGGAATCAGCCGCCCTGTCGTGACCGCCTGGTCGATCTGTTCTGGGGCGAACGCTTCGAGCAGCAGGCACGACAGAGCCTGCGCCAGGCTGTCTATGGGCTGCGCCGCGCGCTCGATGTCGACGGGATCAACCCGATCATCACGGCTGGCGAAACGGTGACGCTGGAACCCGCCCTCATCACGGTCGATGTGTGGGAGTTCGAGCGGCTGGCTGTCAGCGAATCACCCGCGGATCTGGAAGCCGCGGCGGCGCTCTATCGCGGGCCGTTGCTCGCCAATCTTCGTCTCCGCGAATCGACCTTCAACGAGTGGCTCGACCTCGAGCGGTCGCGGCTGCGGGAGGTCGCCTGGCAGGTGCTCTATCGCCTGGCAAAGCATTACAAGGGGCATGGCAGGGATGCCGACGCGCTGGCAGCGGTGCAGCGGCTGCTCGATCTCGATCCGCTCAAGGAGAAGTCGCATCGCCTGTTCATGCGCATCCTCGCCAAGCAGGGCGAGCGCGCGCAGGCCCTCCAGCATTACCACCGCCTGAGCGAGCTCCTGCGCCAGGAGCTCGATGTCGAGCCCGACTTCATCACCATGCGGCTCTATGAGGAGATCAAGGCCGCGGGCGAGCCCGCCCGCGCGTCACGGCTGATCGACGAGCAGGACGAGCCCCGGGCGGTTCCCGCGGCCCGCCCCGAGCGCTTCGTCGCGCCGCTCCGGGCCGCGGTCGTGGTGCTGCCCTTCAAGAATGTCGGCGAGACCAGCGAGCTGGAATATCTCGCGGAGGGCATCGCCGACGACATCACCACGGGCCTCTCCTGCTGGCGCTGGTTCCCGGTCATCGGCACCAACTCCAGCCGCTATTACAGCAACAGCATGACCGACCTCGCCGAGATCGGCCGGAATCTCGATGCGCGCTACGCCGTGACCGGCACCATCAGGCCGTCGGGCCAGACCTTGCGCATCCGCGCCGAGCTGACCGATCTCCTGACGCATCACCAGCTCTGGGCGCGGCGCTATGACGTGAACTTCACCGAGATCCTCGCGGTGCAGGACGACCTCGTGGAGAAGATCGTCACCAGCATCGAGCCGCTGGTCGAGCGGGCCGAGCAGGAGCGCTCGTTGCGAAAGCCCGATGGCGACATCACGGCCTGGGACCGGGTGATGCGGGCGAGCCTGCACAAGTCGAAGATGACGCGGGGCGGCATGGAGAAAGCGGTCGAGCTGCTGCATGAGGCGATCGCCATCGACCCCGAGATGAGCATTGCCTGGGCCCGCCTCGCGCAATGCTACTGGTATGACGGCGTCCTCGGCTGGAGCGAGAGCCCGCAGCGGTCGTTCGAGGAGTCCGATCGCTGCGCCAACCGCGCGCTGGCGCTCGACGAGCTCGACTGGATGGCGCATGCCGTGGGCGGCCTCAACGACTTGTGGATGCGCCACGATTATGATGCAAGCCTCGAGCGGACCAACCGTGCGGTGGACATGAATCCGAGCTCGTCCTTCGCGCGCCATGCCGCCGCCTGCTCGCTGGAGTTCGCGGGCCAGCCCAACGACGCCTTGCCACATTTGCGCATCATCATGCGGCTCGATCCGCGCTACTCCAGCAACGCCGCGATGCTGGCGGACATGTCGCTCTGCTATCTGCAACTCGAGCAGTTCGAGGATGCCGCGATCTGCGCGCGCAAGGCGATGTCGGTCCGCCCCGACTATCCGCGGGCCTATCCGCGCTTCGCGGCGGCGGCCGCCCATCTCGGCCAGACCAGCGAGGCGCGCGCCGCCCTCGACGCGCTGCTCGAGCTGCAGCCGGGCTTCTGCGAGGCTTACTTGCGCGAGACCTACCCGTTCCGCCACCGCCACCATTTCGACATCCTGCTCGAGGGCTTGAGGATCGCGGGGTTGGGGAGGTCGTAGAGGAAGGGATCACAAAAGGAACCACGCCCCCTCCCCTTGCGGGAGGGAGTAGGGGGAAGGGTACCTCTGCGAGACACGGTGGAGTGCTTGGCACCCCCCTTCCTAACCTTCCCCCTCAAGGGGGGAAGGGATTAGAAAGCGACGGCGCCTGCAATTCTCATCCCGCCAGGTTCTCGCCCGCCAGCGCGCGCTTCAGCAGCGACTTGGTCTCGTTGAGACCATAGAGCGCGATGAAGCTGCCCATGCGGGGGCCCTGGTCCTGGCCCAGCAGCACCTCATAGAGGCATTTGAACCAGGCGCGCAACTCCGGGAAGGGGTGATGCTTGCCGACCTCATAGACGAGGGTCTGGATCGTCTCGGCATCGGCGCCGGCCGGCAGCTTCTCCAGCTCGGCCAGCAGCTCTTCCAGCGCCTTCGTCTCCATCGCGTCGGGCAGGCGGTACTTCTTGGTCGGCTTCACGAAGTCGCGGTAATAGGCGATCGCATAGCCCGCGAGCTTGTCGAGGAAGGGCGCATTCGCCGCCGACAAGGTCGGCGCATAGCGGGAGATGAAGCCCCACAGCACCGCCTTGTCCTCGGCGTGGCAGACGCTGGCGAGGTTCAGGAGGATGTTGAAGCTCAGGCCCGGCACGGCCGCCGGCGGCTTGCCGTTATGGATATGCCATACCGGGTTTTCGAGCTGCTGCGCCGGCGTCTCGCCCGGGAACTTCTCGAGGAAGGTCAGGTAATCGTCGACCGCGCGCGGGATGACGTCGAAATAGAGCCGCTTGGCCGCGCGGGGCTTCTGATACATGAAGAGCGACAGGCTTTCGGGCGGCGCATAGGTGAGCCATTCCTCGACCGAGAGGCCGTTGCCCTTGGACTTGGAGATCTTCTTGCCCTGCTCGTCGAGGAAGAGTTCGTAATTGAAGCCCTCCGGCGCCGGCGATCCCAGGATGCGGCAGATCTTGCCCGCGAGCTCGACCGACGGGATCAGATCCTTGCCCGACATCTCGTAATCGACCGGGATCGCGTGCCAGCGCATCGCCCAGTCGGGCTTCCATTGAAGTTTGCAGCGACCGCCCGTGACGGGCAGCTCGACCGTACTTCCATCCTCGTCCTTGAAGGTGATGGTGCCGGCCTTCACGTCATGCGAAACGATCGGCACCTGCAGCACGCGGCCAGAGCTTGGGCTGATCGGCAGGAAGGGGCTGTAGCTCTGCGCGCGTTCCTCGCGCAGGGAGGGCAGCATCACCTCCATGATCTCGTCATAGCGCTGCAGCACCTCGAGGAGCGCCTTGTCGAAGCGCCCGCTCTTGTACCAGTCGGTCGAGCTCTGGAACTCGTACTGGAAGCCGAAGCTGTCGAGGAAGCCCCTCAGCATCGCATTGTTGTGATGGCCGAAGCTCTCGAACTTGCCGAAGGGATCGGGGATGACGGTCAGCGGCCGGCCCAGATGCTCGCGCAGCATCTCCTTGTTGGGGACATTGTCCGGCACCTTGCGCAAGCCGTCCATGTCGTCGGAGAAGGCGTAGAGCTTCGTCGGGATATCCGACATGCGCTCGAAGGCGCGCCGCACCATGGTGGTGCGCACGACCTCGCCGAAAGTGCCGATATGCGGCAGGCCCGACGGCCCATAGCCGGTCTCGAGCAGGACGAAGCCTTTGGCGGGTGGTTTGGCGGCATAGCGCGCGACCAGCTTGCGGGCCTCCTCGAAAGGCCACGCCTTCGCCGCCAATGCCAGTTCCCGCTCGCTCGTCATGTCCAGGATCCAAACTTGAGAAAAACCGCCGAAATCCTCGGCCCCCACAGGGCCGGGCGACACTAAGGAGCGGTC
>NZ_JBOHKS010000122.1:0-15541 GCF_050729195.1 Hypericibacter sp. | reverse complement strand
TTTACACCAATCCGTTGATCGGCGAGCAGGTGACGGGCGGTTCGACCGCAGTCCGCGCCTCCTGGGACCCGATGCGCCAGGCAGGCGCCGCGGCACGCACGATGCTGATCGCGGCGGCGGCCGAGAGCTGGCAGGTCGAGGCCAAGGACTGTCATGCCGAGAAGGGCGTCGTGATCCATGCCGCGAGCAATCGCCGCGCGCCCTACGGCGATCTGGCGGAGAAGGCGGCCGGCCTGCCGGTCCCCGACAAGGTCGTGTTGAAGGACCCGAAGGATTTCACCCTGATCGGCACGCCGGCCAAACGCACCGATTCCCCGGGCAAGGTCAATGGCACGGCCATGTACGGCCTCGATGTCAGGCCGGCCGGTCTGAAAGTCGCCACTGTCGCCGCCTGCCCCGTCATCGGCGGCAAGCTGGGATCGGTCGATGACAGCCAGGCCAAGGCGGTCAAGGGCGTCCGGCAGATCGTCCACCTCGATGACGCGGTCGCGGTCGTGGCCGACCATATGGGCGCCGCCAAGAAGGGCCTCGCCGCCCTGCAGATCACCTGGGACGAAGGCGCCAACGCGCATGTCTCGACGGCCGACATCGTCGCGCAGCTCGAAGCGGCGGCGGCGAAGCCCGGTGTGGTGGCGCGACAGGAAGGCGACGTCGAAGCCGCGCTCAAGACCGCCGCCTCGAAATTCGAGGCCGACTACCATCTCCCCCTGCTCGCTCACGCCACCATGGAGCCGCTGAACTGCACCGTGCATGTGCAGAAGGACAGCTGCGAGGTCTGGGTCGGCAACCAGGTGCAGAACCGCGCCCGTGCCGCGGCGGCCAGGATCACCGGCCTGCCTTTCGAGAAGGTTCAGTTCCACAATTATTTCCTGGGCGGCGGGTTCGGGCGTCGCCTCGAGATCGACTATGTCGAGCAGGCGGTGCGCATCGCGCAGCAGGTCGAGGGTCCGGTGAAGGTGATCTGGACCCGAGAGGAGGACATCCAGCACGATGTCTATCGCGGCAATAATTTCAGCCGGCTGCGAGCCGGCCTCGATGCCAACGGCATGCCGGTCAGCTTCGAACATCGTGTGGTCGGGCCTGCGGTCATGGCGCGCTTCCTCCCAATTCTGTTCAAGGACGGCGTCGATCTCGACGCCGTCGAGAACGCGGCCGGTCCCTATGGCTATCCCAATCTTCGGGTCGATTATGTCCGCCAGGAAATGCCCACCGGTCTCGCGACCGGCAATTGGCGCGGCGTCGGTCCCACACGCAACACCGTCGTCGTCGAAGGATTCATCGACGAGCTGGCGCATAATGCCGGCAAGGACCCGGTCGAATATCGGCGCGCGCTCCTCGACAAGGACCCGCGCGCCAAGGCGGTGCTCGATCTCGCGGCGAAAAAATCGGGCTGGGGCCAGGCCATGCCGGCGGGCAACGGCCGCGGGATTTCGCTCCTGCTCGGCTTCGGCACCTATATGGCGCAGGTGGCCGAGGTCGCCGTCGACAAGGACGGTCAGGTCGCGGTGAAGCGCGTCGTCTGCGCCTATGACTGCGGCATGATCGTCAACCCCGACACCATCAAGGCGCAGATCGAGGGCGGCATCATGTATGGCTTGTCGGCTGCGCTCTATGGCGAGATCACGCTCAAGGATGGCCGCGTCGAGCAGAGCAATTTCGACAGCTATCAGGTGCTCCGCATCAACGAGGCACCGGCGATCGAGGTCTATCGCGTCGAGAACAGCGAGGCGCCGGGCGGCATGGGCGAGCCCGCGACTTCGGGTATCGCCCCCGCCGTCGTCAACGCCATCTTCGCCGCAACGGGCAAACGGCTGCGCAAGCTGCCGATCGATGCGAGCCAACTCAAATCCGCTTGACCCGGGCCCGCACCGGCCCTGCTAGAATGAGTCCGTCCCAGGAGGTCCCCTTGCGCCGCATTCCCGTCTCGCTGCTTCTCGCGTCTTCCGTGATCCTCGGTCTGTCCGGCGTCGCCCGGGCCGACGGCGACGCCGCCCATGGCAAGACCCTCTTCAGCCGCTGTTCGACCTGCCATGCCATCACCAATCAGAACAAGGTCGGCCCCTCGCTCGCCGGCGTCGTCGGCCGCAAGGCCGGCACGGTCGAGGGCGCGCGCTACTCGAAAGCGCTGCCCGCCTCGGGGATCGTCTGGGACGATCAGACCCTCGACGGCTTCCTCACCGATCCGGCCAAAGCGGTGCCCGGCACGACCATGATGGTGAAGCTGCCCAACGCCCAGGATCGCGCCGACATCATCGCTTACTTGAAGACCATCCCCGCTCCCTGACACAAAACGGCGGCCCCCGGCTCCTGACCACGGCGCCAAGAAACGAGCCTTCTTCCCGATCAATCAAGTCTGTACGGCCCATGCCCCAGGGCGGTGGCCAGTTTGTGACGTGGCGGATTCCAGCCATTCTCGAGGAAGCGCCAGGTTTACAGAGCAGCGGCGGCGGGCCAAGATTGGTCAATCATTCAATCCCATCGTCGCCGTCAGAAGGAGACTTCGCCATGACGAGCACAGCCCGTTCACTCCGCTTCGGAACCTTGGCCTCTGTCCTTCTTGCTGCAGCTCTCGCCGCCGCCCCGATCGGATTTGGGATCAACGGACACTGGGTCGATGGCGCGGCCGCCTTCGCAAAGAATGGTGGCGGTGGCGGCAACGGGAATGGCAACGGGAACGGAAATGGCGGCGGCAATGGGAATGGCGCTGGCAATGCGAATGGAGCGAGCAAGAACGCCAATGCGGGCAAAGGCCTGTCGAGTGCAACCGACGATGAATCGGCGCCGGGCAACCACGGCGCCCTTGCCAGCAGCCTCGGCGCCTTGAACGCGGCCAATGCCTCGACGAAGGCGCTCGACAAAGCGAATCCGAACTCGCGTGTCGGAAGGATCGCGACTTATGGAAAAGTCGTCGCCGCCGAAGACACTCTGGCCGATCCCAACGCCTCCACGGAAGACAAGGCCGCTGCGCAGTCCTTGCTGGAAGGGCTCGGCTTGGCCGACTTGACGGCGGAGCAAGCCGAACGCGCCTCGCTCGAAGATGCCGCCAACAAGACCGTGACCGACAAGGTCATGGACGCCGTCAACGACATGCTCGGCCTTTGAGGCAAGTGCGGAGCCCGATCATCTGCCGCGCCGTCCATCCCCACATGATCAAGGTTGCGGCCTGATCGCGAACTGTCGGGGCCAAGGAGCCCGGAGCATGACCAAGAGGAACAGCGTCGCCGTCGTCGAGTCCTTCTGGGCCGATGTGTGGCAGGCATGCAATCCCGAGGCGGTCGACGGATACGTGACCGAGGATTTTGTCATCACCACCGGTGGTCAGGAGGTGGTGTCGCGGGCCGCCTTCAAGGCCTGGGTCGCCGGCTTCCAGCAGAAGATCGCCGGGCTCGAATTCGACATCATCGAGAGCTTCCAGAACGAGGATGGCAGCCGTGTCGCCTCGCGCTGGCGGATCCGCGGCCGGAACAACGGCTTCCTCGGCACCCCTCCCGATCAGCAGCCGATCGAATTCACCGGCACCGCCATCTGGGCGGTCCGGGAGGACGGCAAGCTGCTGCATAACTGGGTCGAGCGGAGCGCCTGGGAGCAGTATCAGGCGCTCACGCGACGCTGATCCCGCGATCCGCGCCGAAAGCAGAACCCCGCCGAACGGCAAATCCCCTGTGACATCTGTAACGCGACGGCGCGATGGCCGTCGCCAAACTGTAGCCCGCGGCTCGTCATCCTCCCCGCATCGTGCAACTCGGGAGCAAGATAACGATGGCATTACCCATGCTGAAGCGGCGGGACGGCACCCCGGTCGACAAGACCGGCATCAAGGGGTTCAAGAAGGATTTCCGTGGACAGGTCATCCTGCCGGGCAGCGCCGATTACGATCCCGCGCGGCGTATCTGGAATGCGAGCATCGACAAGCATCCGGGCCTGATTGCCCGCTGCTCGGACGTGGATGACGTCCTCCATGCCGTCCGCTTCGCGCGCGCCAACGACCTGCTGGTGGCGGTGCGGGGTGGCGGCCACAATGTCGGTGGCCGGGCCTTGTGCGACGACGGCATCGTCATCGACCTGTCGGCCCTGAAGAGCATCACCGTCGATCCGCAGGCGCGGACGGTCCGCGTGGCGCCCGGCGTGCTGCTGAGCGAGCTGGATCGCGCGACGCATCCGCATGGCCTGGCGGTGCCGGCCGGCGTCGTCTCGCGGACGGGCATCGCGGGCCTCGCGCTCGGCGGCGGCATCGGCTGGATCTCGCGGAAATACGGGCTGACCTCGGACAATCTGCTGTCCTGCGATGTGGTCACGGCACGAGGCGAGCTCGTCACCGCCGACGCCAAGATCAACCCGGATCTGTTCTGGGGCTTGCGCGGCGGCGGCGGCAATTTCGGCGTCGTGACGTCGTTCCAGTTCCGGGCGCATCCGGTCTCGACCGTGCTCGGCGGCCTCCTCCTCCATTCCCGCGACCAGGCCGGCATGCTGCTGCGTCACTATCGCGCCCTCATGGCGACCGCGCCGGACGAGCTGACGGCCTTTGTCGGCTTTCTCCCGACACCCGATGGGCAACCCGCCGTGGCCGCGGTCGCCTGCTATTGCGGCGACATCGCCGAGGGCGAGCGCATCCTGGCGCCGCTGCGCGCCTTCGGATCGCCGATGGTCGACACGATCCAGCCGATCCCGTTTCCGGTCATGCAGACGCTGGCGGACGAATCCAATCCCGACCATATCCAGAATTACTGGCGCTCGACCTTCATCGAGACCTTGAGCGACGAGGTCATCGACCTGATCGTCGACCAGGCCGGCCGGGCGGAATCCTCGCTGAGCATCACGGTGCTGGGCATGCTCGGGGGCGCCATCGGCAGGGTGGACACCGGCGAAACGGCCTTCGCGCACCGGAAGGCCGCCTACAATATCGGGATCGAGGCGAAGTGGACCGATCCGGCCGAGAACCCCCGGCACATCGCCTGGGCGCGCGGATTCTCGGAGCGCCTCGAACCCCATTCGCGCCATGTCTCCATGCTGAACTTCCTCGGTGACGAGGGGCCGAACGCGGTCAAGCGCGCCTTCGGGCAGAACTATGAGAAGCTGGTCACGCTCAAGACCAAATACGACCCGACCAATTTCTTCAGCATCAATCAGAACATCGTTCCCCACCGCCAGAAACGGCAGGTGGCCGGCCGCTGAGGATTCAGGATCGAGGGCTCGACGACGTCGCGGCGGCGCTTTCGCGGCTTTCCTGGGACCGGAACAGCGGCAGCTTCACCGTGAAGCGCGCGCCGCCCGTGGGGCCGTCGCCGATCGTGACGCTGCCGCCCTGGGCCTCGACCAGATTGCGCACGATGGCGAGGCCGAGGCCGGCACCGCCGGTGCGCCGGTTGCGCGAGGTTTCGAGGCGGACGAAGGGCTCGAACAGCTCCTCGCGCAACCCTGCCGGGATGCCGGCGCCTTCGTCGTCGACCGTCAGCAGGATCGCTTCGGCATCGGTCGCCAGCGCCAGATGCGCGACCCGGCCATATTTCACGGCATTGTCGATCAGGTTCGAGACGATGCGGCGGAGGGCCAGCCGGTCGCCGAGGATCGCGGCGCCGGCCGCCGACGCCGCCTTGCGGAGATCGACCGGCGCGCCGGCCGCCTTGCGGTCCTCCACCTCGGCCTGGACGATCTGGCCGAAATCCACCAGCTCTTCCGAAAGCTCGCCCGCGCCGGCGCGGCTCGAGAGCAGCGCGTCGTCCAGGAGGCGGATGATGTCGTCGATATCGCCGATCGCGCGCTCGCGCTCCGCCGTCTCCGGGATGTGGTCCACGCGCAGGCGAAGGCGCGTCGCCAAGGTCCGCACGTCATGCGAGATGCCGCCCAGCATCGCCATGCGCGCGCGCAGCAGCCGCGAGAGGCGGTCCTGAAGCCGGTTGAAAGCGGCGATCAACGTCTGCACCTCGGGGGCGCTGGTGCGGGCGGGCGGCAAAAAGGTCGGCTCGCCCGCGAGATCCATCCGGTCGACCGCCGCCGACAGCCGGGCGAGCGGCCGTGTTTCGCGATGCATGATGACGAGGGCAATCAGCGCGATCAGCGTGCCGAGCAGGCCGGCGCCGAAGCCGACCGGCAGCCCGAACCGCGTGACGGGCAAGGGGCTGCGGGAGACGATGACGAGCGGGGTCCCGTCCTTCAGGGTGATGCGGAACTCGAGAGCGCTCGTCGCGAAGCCGGAGAATCTTGGAAAGCGACGCCCCATCTCGCTGAAGGGCAAGCTGGTGACAATCAGCGGATGATCGCCCAAGACATTGGCGTAGCTCTCTTTGAGCGCATCCGCGACCGGCCGGGCGCCTGCCCCTGCGGCAGCGTCTGAGGCTGCCGCAGGGCCGACATTCAAGATGCTCGATGAGACCGCCTCATAGACCAGCGGTCTCTGTTCCGTCGGCGTGCGTTCCGCCAGCTCGACAAGGGCCGCGATCTGCTGCGGCGTCGGCCAGGCATGCTCCCCCGCTCCCGCCTGCGAGCGGTAGAACAGCGCGATGGCGCCGATCCAGGCGACCAGCAGCGTGACCAGCACGATCAGGGTGATGCGTGTGGCCAGGCTCAGCCGCAGCATCATGGTACTCGCTTGACGTCGGCCGTGAAGATATAGCCGCCATTGCGCACGGTGCTGATCGGGTTGGAACCGGGGCTCGCCGCCTCGAGCTTCTTGCGCAGGCGCGAGACCAGCATGTCGATGGTGCGGTCGAGCGGATCGGCCGTGCGCCCGCGCGTCCAGTCCAGGATCTGGTCGCGCGTCAACACCCGGCGCGGCCGCTGCACGAAGCAGGCGAGCAGGTCGAACTCGGCGCTGGTGAGCGCCGGACCGCTGCCGCGCTCGTCGGTAAGCTGGCGCGCATCGAGATCGATGGTGAAGCGGTCGAAGGCGAAGCGGCGCGATGTGGGCGCCAGGGGCTGGGCGTTGGCGCGCCGCAGCAGCGCACGAACCCGGGCCAGCAGCTCGCGCGAGCCGAAGGGCTTCACCAGATAGTCGTCGGCGCCCATTTCGAGCCCCACCACCCGGTCGATCTCTTCGCTCTTCGCCGTCAGCATCAGGATCGGCAGCTGACTCTGCGCCCGAAGGCGCCGGCAGATGGAGAGGCCGTCCTCGCCGGGCAGCATCACATCGAGGATGACGAGGTCGGGATGCGCGCGGGCCAGGACCGCATCCATGGCGGCCCCATCTTCCGCCGTCTCGACGCCGAAGCCTTCGCGGCGCATCACATCCGCCACCAGCCGGAGGATGTCGGAATCATCTTCCACGATGAGAATGGTGGCCGGCGGCGCGCTCATGGCCGCCTTTTTCGCCCATTCCCGGCTGTCCCGCAAGGTGGGCGGAGCCTGTTACACACTGTTACCTGCCCGTGACCAAACAAGACAAAACGATAGCGGCCGGTCAAACGGCGGTGACATCGCCCGCGCAATCTCCTCGCCATGGCCACCCGCAATCCGGGCGGCCGCAGATGCAGAACAGAGGAGCACGGAACCATGAGAAAGCTACTCGCCATCACCGCCATCGCCGGCGCCGTGACGCTTGGTGCCGCCGCCGACGCCGATGCCTGGACGCGCAACAGCACCGTCACCGGGCCTCGCGGCACGACGACGATCCAGGGGTCAGGCAGCTGCGCCAATCACAGCTGCAGCCGGAATGTCGTCCGCACCGGCCCCACCGGCAACGTCACGACCCTCCAGGGCAGCGCGAGCTGCGCCGGCGGCAGCTGCGCCGGCACCCGCACGACCAGCTTTCCGAACGGCGGCACGGTCACCCGCCAGAGCACCGTTTCCCGCTGATAGCGATCGCGGCCGAGTGGCGGCAGCCCCGCCCCTTCGGCCGCGTCGAACCCTCACAACCGAGAACCTCCATGTCCAACACCGCCACTCTGCTGACCGACCCGAGCATGCGCCTGACGATCCTCGGGGTCGCCGGGGCCTTCATGGCCCTGGAGCTGCTGATGAGCCGCCTCGGCCATCGCCATCGCGACACGCACGACCTCGGCGAGAGCGCCGCCACCTTCGGCGTCGCCGTCGGCCATAGCCTCCTGCGCGCTGTGGGAGCCGGGCTGCTGTCCGTCCCCTTCACTTTTGTTTATAGCCATCGGTTGTTCGACTTCGACACGATGACCCCGCTGGCGCTGGGCGGCCTCTTCCTCGCAACCGAGTTCGTCTATTACTGGCATCATCGCGCCACGCACCGGATCCGCTGGATGTGGGCCACGCATTCGGTCCACCATTCGGCGACGAGGTTCAACCTGACGGCGGCGCTCCGCCTGGGCTGGACGGCCAACCTCTCCGGCGACTTCCTCTTCTTCCTGCCGCTCGCCTGGCTCGGTTTTCATCCCGCCGCCATCGTCGCCATGCTGAGCGCCAACCTGTTCTATCAGTTCTTCATCCACACCCAGATGGCGCCCAGGCTGGGGCCGCTCGAGTGGATCCTCAACACGCCGGCGCATCATAGCGTGCATCACGCCTCGAACGAGGCCTGCCTCGACAAGAACTATGGCGGCGTGCTGATCCTGTTCGATCGCCTGTTCGGCAGCTTTGCCGAAGCGCCGAGGGACGAGCCGCTCCGCTTCGGCCTGGTCGGCGGCACGCGGACGCTCAATCCCTTCCGCATCGCGTTCGGCGAATGGATCGCGCTGGCCCGCGACTTCCGCCGGGTCGACACGCTCAAGATGAAATGGCTGGCGCTGTTCGGCCCGCCGGGCGCCGTGAAGCCCCAGGGCTCACCGACCGCCGCCCCGACCGCCGCGATGCTGTCCCTCGCCTCTTGATCCTCGACAGGAGAATGAACCATGACCTCGCGCATGTCCCCTCGCCACCTGGCGGTCTCGGCCGCCGCCCTCATGACCTTTGGGCTGGGCCTGTCCGGCCCGGCCTTCGCAGAGACCCCATCCACGACGCCGTCACGGGCGCAGATCCAGGCCGTCGCCAAGGCCTGCCGGGGCGACATCCAACAGTTCTGCGAAACCGTCCAGCCGGGCGGCGGCCGCATCCTCGCCTGCATGAGGGAGCATAAGGATCAGCTCTCCCAGATTTGTCACGACGCGATCGCGCAAGCCTCGCAGGCCGCACCCGCGGGTCAGTGAGGTCAGTCGCCGCGATCAGCCGTCAATGCACCGGGCGGTTCTGGGTGTAGCTGATCGGCACGAAGACATAGCCCTTGCCGTCGGCGCGGACATGGCCGAAGGACGGAAAGGGCAGATGGGCGCCGGCGATCCAGTAGCCGTTCTTGGCGGCATCGGCCAGGACCTGCTCGCGGGTCGCCACCGCCTGTTTTGGATCGCTGTCCCATTTTATCGCCACGTCGGGATCGGCGAACTGCACGGGCGCGGCATGGATCAGGTCGCCCCAGAGGAGCAGCTTCTGCCCGTCGCTCTCGATCTGATACATGGTGTGGCCCGGCGAATGGCCGGGCGCTTCGACGGCCTTGATGCCCGGGAAGAGCTGCATGTCGCCGGTGAAGGGTTTCATGCGGTTGGCCGCGAGGTAGAGACCCATGGCCTGCCGGGCGATCTTGAAGTTCCCCTGCTGGGATTCGGGCGCGCCGGCCTCGTTTGATTCATTGAGCCAGTAGCTGACGTCTCTCTGGCTCACATAGAGCGTCGCATTCGGGAAGACCATCTTCCCGTTCAGCGAAAGGCCGCCGACATGATCGCCATGGAGATGGGTGATCAGGATGGTGTCGACCTCCTCGGGCCGATAGCCGGCGGCGCGCAGATTGTCGAGCATATGGCCCAGGGTCGGTCCGTAGAGCGTTCCTGCGCCCGTATCGACCAGGATCAGCTTGGTGCTGGTGTTGATCAGGAACCCGTTGACCGAGGTCTCCGCCGGCAGCCTGAGGAAGGCGTTCTTGTACGCCGCTTCCACCTCGCCCGGCTTGGCGTTCAGCAGGAGCTGGTCCATCGGGAAATCGGCGGTGCCGTCATTGAGCGCCGTGATCTCGAAGCTGCCGAGCATCAGGCGATAGAAGCCCGGCGCCTGCGTGCGCGCCTGCGGCGCGGCGGCGAAGCTGTCGGCGGGCGCCGACAGGCCGAACGCGGCGAAAACGATCGCGGCGGCCATGGCCTTGCGGATGAGGCCGGATTGAAGGGTCATGATGCGGTTCCTGCGAGCTGGTGAATCTAGGGACTCTGGGTCGAGGCGTCGGCGGGCTCGATCACTGCCGGTGGATTCCCAGTTCGCTCAACAATCCCTTTCCCGACTTTCTCAAGCAAGCATCGAGATCGTTGGCCGCGACCGAGGAGAGTATCCTGATCTGATCCGCCTTGGCGATCAGGAGCCGCCCCTTGGTCGTGTCCGGTATGTCCGGAACCAGCAGAACGCAGTCGCCGCCCTGGTCCCGCTCGACGATATAGGCAGGCTGCCAATAATCCTGCTGTTTGATCAGGGCCGTCGCGTAAGGAAGGATCCGTTGCTTATGTTGTAGTTTTTCTTCGGCCATGGATTTGTAGACGCCATAACCGGGCAGGTATTTCAGGAGCAGCCCTTCCACGGACTGACGGAACGCCGCCAGGAAAGCGTAGCGCATCAGCAGCCCGCACAGCAGGCAAAGGGCGATCAGGAGCAACCCCGTGGCAACGGTCGTTCCGCCGAATCCAAAGGAATTCAGGCCAAAGACCTGGGCAATCTTCTTCCCGACCGAGGTGAGTCCGACCCACGCCTTGGTCAGGATAACGAAGACAACGATGACGGGCAGCAGGAAGAAAAAGCCGGCGATCGCCAGGTTGCGAAGATTGGTCAGGAAGGTCTTCATCGGTTCCGACGCTCCTTCTCAATGCGAGGCCCTTCCTTGCCCGTCGCAGTTCGATCGGAGCAGGACGGCTCTTCACACCTACAGGGGCGAGGTCGATCGCGACAGTGAGATTATCGAGCGCTGAGCGCAGGACGGAGGCCGAGCCGCCTATCTCAGGATAGAGCGAGCTGGCGTCCCCAAGGGGATTCGAACCCCTGTTACCGCCGTGAAAGGGCGGTGTCCTAGGCCTCTAGACGATGGGGACCTGAGCCGTGCCGGGGGCCCTGTCGACCCCGGGCGCGCTCCCTGTCGGAGCGCCGCGATCCTGTAGCGGGTTGAGGCTCAAAAATCAACCATTCCCGCCGGATGCGAGGTCGCAGGGCGGGGTTCCGGGCCGGGCGGCTGGGGCTGGCTTGGGGCCTGAGGCTTGGCGCCGGCGTCGCCCGGGCTACACAAGCGACGGGCGCCTCCGGGCCGGTCCCAAGCCGCTATTTTGAGCTTTGTCGCCGGAGGGTCGCAGAGGGAAACTCTCGGGGACCATGAGCCGGTCGCCGTCGCTCCGCGGCCGGATCTTCCCGCAACATTTCGCCACAGACGGCCCGATGACCGCGCCGCACCGGAAACGCTGACGCATGCTCCTTGCCAGCTACAACATCCAATATTCGCTGGGCCAGGACGGCCGCTACGACATGGCACGGTGCTTGAGCGCCGTGCGCGGGGCGGACGTCATCTGCCTGCAGGAGGTCGAGCGGAACTGGCATCGCAGCGGCATGGTCGATCAGCCGGCGCTGATCCAGGAGCTGCTGCCGGACCGCTACGCCGCCTATGGCAGCCCCTTCGATGTCGACGCCAGCAGCCATGACGAGCTCGGCCGGCTGATCAACCGGCGCCGGCAGTTCGGCCAGATGACTCTCAGCCGCTGGCCCATCCTGGCGGCCCGCGCCCATATCCTGCCCAAGCTCGACACCGGCAGGCGCTTCAACATGGTGACCGGTGCGCTCGAGACCGTCATCGCGACGCCGGGCGGCCCCTTGCGCCTCTTCAACATCCATCTGAGCGACGCCTCGATGGACGAGCGGCTGATGCAGATCGAGCACCTGATGGGGCTGCTGCGGCACTCGTCCCGCGAGGGCGGCGTGTGGAACGGCGTCGAGTCCGACCCGAGCCATTGGCAGACGGAGAACCCGCCGCCCTCGCCGGCCGACGCGATCCTGCTGGGCGATTTCAACACCGAGCCGGACTCAGCCGAATATGAGGCGATCACGCGAGGCACAGCCGCCTCCGGGGGCCAAGCCGATGCCGCCGGCAATCCTCATGCCTTCGTCGACAGCTGGATCGCCGCCGGCCATCAGGCAAAGCGCGGCATCACCTATCGCCGCAACCCGGCGCAGCTCGCCGAATGGGACCAGCGCATCGATTATTGCTTCCTGCCCCTTGCCTGGGCGCCCCGCCTCGTGAGTGCGCGCATCGATGCCGAAGCGATCGGCTCGGACCATCAGCCCATCTGGGTCGAGTTGAAGGGCTGAGCCGTCACGCCCTCGCCAGCTTGCAGCGCTTTTGCCGCTACCCGTCGCGCGGCCGCTTCGGCATAATCCCGCGCCTTGCCGGCTGGCATCCCTGAGATTTCGCAGGGGGTCGGGCGCCATGACAGGCGCCGCCCTCGTCTCCGCGGATCGGCCGGCGGAGCGCTGCCGCGGATCCCGCGGGGCGCTGTCTCGCAACCCAATTCATCCCAAAGGGGACATCAGAGAATGAGCAAGATTCAGCGGATCGGCGTCGGCGCGCGCCTCAGCGATGCGGTCGTCCATGGCGACACGGTCTATCTGGCGGGCCAGGTCGCCGACAAGCCGGTGCCGTCTGCGGCGAAGCAGACGCAGCAGATCCTGAAGAACATCGACAAGCTGCTGAAGCAGTGCGGTTCGGACAAGTCCAAGATCCTGAAATGCAACATCTGGCTTTCCGACATCCGCTATTACGACGAGATGAACAAGGTGTGGGACGGCTGGGTCTCCAAGGGCAACCCGCCCGCCCGCGCCACCGTCGAAGCCCGCCTCGCCGGCCCGGAATATCTGGTCGAGATCATGGTGGTCGCGGCGAAGTAACTTCTTCTTCCTCTCCCCCTCCTCTTGAGGGGGAGAGGCGCCCTCTCGATAGGGCGCTACTGCGCCGGGGCCGCGTCCTCGATCACGAACTGGACGTCGTCGCGGCCCTGCCAGCGGTCGGGGCGGAGATGGCCGGCGATGTGCAAGGCGGGCCCTCCGGTCTGGGCCAGCGCGCGGCCGAGCTCGCTGTCGCGCACGCGGAAAGCGATACCCTTGAGCCGCCCGTTGCCGCCGCCGGCGAGGATGCAGCGCAGATGGTTCTCGCCGACGGGATCGGCTTTCACCACGCGCACCGCCGGCAGCGCGAAGCGCGGCTCGGCATTGCCGCTGCCGAAGGGCGCCAGGCGCTCCAGCATATTCATCAGATCGACCGTGGCCGCACCCGGCTGCAGCGCGCCGTCGAGCCCCAGCTCCGGCACCAGCCCGCCTTCGCGGACATGATCGGCGACGCGACCGGCGATGAAATCCCGCAACGCCCGGATCTTCGATTCCTCGACCGTCAGCCCCGCCGCCATGGCATGGCCGCCGCCATTGATCAGCAACCCCGCCTGGCGCGCGGCCAGCACGGCCGAGCCCAGATCGACGCCGGCGATGGAGCGGCCCGAGCCCTTGCCGATGCCGCCCTCGAGAGAGATCACGAAGGTCGGCCGGTTGTAGCGATCCTTGAGCCGGCTCGCGACGATGCCGATGACGCCCGCATGCCATCCGGCCGACGCGCAGAAGACCAGATCGCCGCTGCGGCCGTCGCCCGCCTCGACCGCGGCGATCGCCTGCTCCAGCACGATCGCCTCGATCTGCTGGCGCTCGCGGTTGAAGCCGTCGAGCTCGGCTGCCAGCATCTTCGCCTCGGCCGCATCCTCGGTGGCGAGCAGCCTTGCGCCCAGATCGGCCTTGGCCACGCGCCCCCCCGCATTGACGCGCGGGCCCAGCAGGAAGCCCAGATGATAAGCCGTCGGCGCGCCGTCGAGCCGCGCCACGTCCGAGAGCGCCGCGAGGCCGGCATTGGCGCGCTTGCCCAGCACCTTGATGCCCTGTGTCACCAGCGCGCGATTGATCCCGATCAGCGGCACCACGTCGGCCACGGTGCCGAGCGCCACCAGGTCGAGCCATTGCAGCAGATCGGGTTCGGGCCGGCTCGCGCTGTACCAGCTCGCGGCCCGGAGCGCGCGATTGAGCGCGACGACGAGAAGAAAGGCGACGCCGACCGCGGCGAGCTGGCCGAGGCCCGCCGGCTCGTCGAGCCGGTTGGGATCGACCACCGCCACGACCGCCGGCAGTTTCGGCTCCGCCTTGTGATGATCGATGATGATGGTCTCGAGGCCCGCCGCGGCCGCGCTTTCGAGCGGCTCATAGGCAGTGATGCCGCAATCGACCGCGATCACCAGATCGATGCCGCGCGCCTTGAGCTTCAGCAGCGCCGGCAGGTTGGGCCCATATCCTTCGGTCAGGCGGTCGGGAATATAGCGGTCGATCGGATGGCCGATCGCGGCGAAGAAACGCTGCAGCAGCGCCGAGGATGTCGCGCCATCCACGTCATAGTCCCCGAATACGGCGATGCGCTGGCCCTGCACCAGCGCCTGCACCAGCCGCGCCACGGCACGGTCCATGTCCTTGAGCCGCGAGGGATCCGGCAACTGGTCGCGCAGGCGCGGCTCGAGGAAGCCCGCCACCTCGTCCGGCCCGATCCCGCGCGCCGCCAGCACGCGGCCCACGATCTCCGGCAGGCTGTGGCGCTGCGCCAGCATCAGCCCCTGGCGCTCGTCGCCCAGCCGCGCGCGCCAGCGCTTGCCCGAAAAGGAGCGCTCGACGCCGAGAAAGGCGGCCGAAGGAACGAGGCTGCTGGAAAGGGGTGCGGTTGCGGTCATGAAGCTACGGGGAGATTAGCACCCTTGGCCCGGAGTCGAGCGTGTGGATGTCGGGGACAAGAAGAGCGCCGCAGGACGGAGCCCGATTGCGATCTCAGGGGATCAGGCTCGCATTGGTCGCCGCGACCGTGGCCTCGTTCACCAGCGCGAATAGGCGGTTGGAGAGGTCGTTGTAGATCTCGCCGGTCTCGTCCTTGAAACTGAGGTCGTTCCAGGAGCCCATCGCGCCGAAGACCCAGGCGGCCTCGGCGGCGCCGAGGAGTTGGCGGGCGGGGATATCCAGCCCGTCTTTGTCGTCGAGCTTTTCGAACCAGCCGCCCTCGAGCGGCGTCGTGCTGGCGAGGCGTTCAACCGCCATGCGGAAGCTCTCGGCGAAATTGTCGAGCTGCTGGGCATCGGCAAATTTGGCAATGTCAGTGAGCGTCGCCGCCAGGTCCGCGCGCACTGCGGCGGGTTCGCGCTGCGTTTCCTCGGTGAGGTCGAAACCGGTTGCGACCCGGCCATAGGTCGCGGTCCAGATCTTCTGCGCCGGGTCCTTGCGGTCACCCACGGCCCAGCGCGCTTCCCAGAGATCGGCCTCGTCACCTTTGACGGCCGTCACGAAACGCCTTCCGCCGCCGCCCGCCAGGCCGACCGTCTCGCGGTCGCGCTGCGTGCCCTGGCTCGGGACATAGAGCAGCCGCAGGCTCGACACCCCTTCGGTCTGGAATCTTCTTCATCCAGGCGAGCGGGTGATCGGCATGGGGCTCGGCGACCGGCGCCTGGTCGGGTCCGCTCAGCGTGACGAAAGCCACGCGCTTGCAATAACGGAAGACGGACGCCTCGGGCCAGAATGCGCCGACGTC
>NZ_JBOHKS010000121.1:0-41245 GCF_050729195.1 Hypericibacter sp. | reverse complement strand
TCGACCGCGCGGTGATGACCCGCCGCATCAACGACCAGCCGCGCTTCGCCCCCGATGGCACTGCCGTCACGGATTACCGGCCGCCCCAGCCTTTGAGCGACGAAGAGACCAGTCTGATGATGGGTGAATGCGAGCCGTTCTATCGGGAGCTGGGCTACGGTGCTGCGGGCTAGGCCCTCGCCGGCTACATCGACAGGCGCAGCTTCGAGAGATTCGAAGCGATCTGGCTGAACGCTTCCTTGAGCTCGGCCGTGGTCGGCGCGTTGTAGTAATAGGGCGCGTTCGGCTCCGTGGCGACCGAGGACAGCAATGTCGTCAGAGCCGGGTTCGTATTGTCGAACTGGATGACATAGAGCTTGATGCCCGCAGCCTTGACGTTGGCAGCGAGCTGCAGCAGACGATTATTGAGATTATTGCGCGTGTTGGGCGCCGCGGGCGGCGCCGGCATGAACCCATGGGCGGCGTTGGTCGTCGTGCCGGCGCTGGCGGTCGCCCCGAACCGCCCGCCATAGGCGTCGCCATTGCCGCCGACGATTTCACCATCCGTCAATAAAACGATCGCGCGCTGGCGCGGGAAGGGAACGGTCACGACCGCCTCGTTGAAGGGATCGCCGGGCATCAGCACTTCCCACGCCCAGTAGAGGCCTTGCGGGATGTCGGTGTTGCCCGCCGGCGTGGTCAAAGCGTTGATCGCATCGGTGATCGTCTGCTTCGTATGATTCAGCGGTGTGATGCCGTGGATCAGACAGTCGGTGCAGTCGTTGTTTTCTGGCGTGTTGATGACGGGCGCCGCGGCGTGCCACCAGGCCGGCCGATCGGGCACGTCACTGGGATGGCTCGTGCTTGTATTGCTGGTGTTCCAGTAAGCGCCGTAGCAGCTTTTGGCCTTATTGCGCCAAGTGGCGCTTTCGCTGTTGGGGTAAGTGCCCGACCGCGATTCACCTTCCAGCGCCGGGATCGGATCGTATGCCGGCCAATATTTGCCCCCCACGGTGATGGAGCCGATCTGAAGGTCGGCATCGTTGGTATTGCTGCCATCCCCGACATAGCGGGCATAGACGCAACCCTTCCAACCCGCGCCGGGGTTGCGCAGAAACAGCACAGGCGAATTGTTCACCTTGTAGAGGACGGTCTGATTGGTCGCCCCTGTCACGGGATTGGTGAAGGCAGGAACCGTGACCGTCGTGGTCAGCGCCGGATTGTAGGCGGGGCCGCCATTGATGGTGACGTTGGTCTTCGCGTTCCAGGTCACCAACCCGATATTGAGCAGATTATAGGTCGTGCCATCGACCGCGTAGGTGGGCGCGACGGTGTTGTCGCCATAGAGGATGCCCACGAGCGAATTGGCGGCGTCGCGGGCACCGGCGATCTTGGTCATCGGCTGGCCCATCGAACCCGACATATCGATGGTGAGGACCAGATCGAGCATGTCGACCGAGCGCGTGACTTCCGTTTCGGCCGCGACTGTCATGGTCTCGAAACCGAGCACATGCATGAAGGTCGTGGCGATCACGGCCGATGCCGTCAGCTTCAGTTTCGTGGAGTCGGCATTGACGGTGATGACCGGCCCGGTAACGGTCGAGCCCATATAACCGTTGGGGAAGTTGGCCTTGAAGAACATGCTGATATCAGCGTCGCGGTTGGTCGAGAACATGATCTTGCCGCCGGCCAGCGCCGCCGCATCGAGGGCCGAAGAAAGCTGCGAGCGCACCATATAGCCGCGCGCGGCGTCGGTCGCGAGCCCGAGCGCGCCGATCAGCGGCACGATCGCGACCGCCATGAAAGTAATGACCGTGCCTCGGCGATCCGCGGCGAAGGCGCGAAGGCCCGCCGCGCATTGCCGCCAAAGCTGGCGCATACGTCCGACTGGATTCGTGACACGTCGATCCATGCCGCTCAGATACGCCGGCACGCTTAAAGGAATCTTTAAGGATGGACGCAGTTTGCGGTGAATTTGCCGCAAGCTCGAGCGATCGATGGCGGGTTTCCGCCAGAAGTGATGCAGCGCAAAACGAGCCGGCTCGCTCTTGCGCATTATTCATCGTCGCAGCCCGCAAAATACCACAGCAACACTGATGTTTTGTGCTGTGGCACGGCCCCGCATCATCGCTCCGCTTTACCGAACCTTAAGCCTGAGGTGGTTCGCTGAGGGTTGACGGAGAGCGCCCGTATCGCGCCGCCGTGGCGCACGCGCTCCTGCCGATCGCAACGAGGTAGACCGTCGATATGTTGAGCTCGGTCGTCCACCTGCTCATCATTGCCAGCTATGCCGGGCTGCTGCTCTACGCGGCGGCGCAGGACATGCTGACGCTCAAGCTGCCCAACCGGCTGAGCCTCGCGATCCTGTTGCTCTATCCCGGCCATGTGCTGGTCTCGGCGACGCCGATCGACTGGCAGGGCTCGCTCGTCCTCGCCGGACTGGTCCTGGCCGGCGGCATCTTCTGTTTCTTCATGGGATGGGCCGGCGGCGGCGACGCCAAGCTGTTCGCGGTCGTCTCCCTCTGGGCCGGCCCTGCCCTGTTCCCGGTTTTCCTGCTCATCACCGGGGTGAGCGGCGGCCTCATCGCCGGGGCGATGCTGGCGCGCCGGCATCTGGCCCCGCGTGTTGCGCCGCGCTGGGCGGCCGCGCATGGCTTGAGTGCCGCCGGCGTCCCTCATGACGATCCCGTCGCCAAACGCGCCGCGCAGATGAGTCTGCCCTATGGCGCGGCGATCGCTCTCGGCGGCCTCGCGGTCGCTGTTTCCCTTTTGATGCAAGGCTGAGGTTTTCCCATGTCAGCACGCAGCGTGATCCTGCTCATTGCGGCCCTGCTGATCGCCGGCACGGCCGCCTATATCACCCGCGGTGTGCTGGGGGCTCGCAAGCCCGCCGAACAGCAGGCCGTTGCGCAAGTGGCGCCGCCGCTGCCCGCCGCCGACAGCATGATCCTGGTGGCCGCGGCCGATCTGCCGACCGGCACCTTGCTCAAGCCGGAGCATCTGAAATGGCAGGCCTGGCCGCAGAACGCCATCACGCCGGCCTATTTCGCCCAGGATCAGTTCAAGGTCGAGGACTTCGTCGGCGCCGTCATCCGCCGCGGCGTCGCCATCGGCGAGCCGCTGCAGGCGACAGCCGTCGTGAAGCCGGGCGAACGCGGCTTCCTCGCCGCCGTCTTGAAGCCGGGCATGCGCGCCATCTCGATCGGCGTGGGCGATATCACGGGCATCGCCGGCATGATGCTGCCCGGCGACCGCGTCGACATGCTGCTCACCCAGACCCTGCCCGCCGAAGCCAACACCGAGGGCAACAAACAGGACCGTCACGCCACCGAGACGGTGCTCGAGAATATCCGCATCCTGGCGATCGACCAGACGCTCGACGACATCAAGGGCCAGCCGGTCTCCGGCAAGGTCGCAACGCTCGAAGTCACGCCCAAGCAGGCGGAGATGATCGCCGTCATCGGCGAGATCGGCCGCGTCCAGTTCAGCCTGCGCAGCCTGGCGAAGGATCCCGCCGACCAGCAGCCGGCGATCGCCAGCGCCCAGCCGACCCCCACGCCCAACGGCGCGGCCGGCCGCCAGAACGACGAAACGCTCGCCGGCGATCCCGGCGACGACAGCGTCTCCAAGCCCGCGGAATCAGCTCTGCCGGAACCGGTCGACGAGGATACGCCGCCGATCCGCGGCAAGACCTACACCTTCGACAGCGAAGTCAGCCGGCTGCTGGGCCGCAAATCCACCATCCAGGTGCAAGTGGTCCAGGGCAGCACGGTCAACCAGATGACGTTCGACCAATGAAAGGCTCAGTCATGCGCCCCCCGTTGCAACGGCTGGTCTTTGGCGCGGCGGCCTTGGCCGCCCTCGCCTTTGGCGCGGTCATGCCTGTCTCCGCGCAGGAACAGGTCGCCGTCACCGGCGCCAAGATCCAGATCGAGCGCAACGAGGGCACGCTGCTCCGGATCAACTCGCCCGCCGCCTCGGTCTTCGTCGCGAACCCCGAGATCGCCGATGTCGCGGTCAAGTCGCCGCGGCTGATCTACGTCCTCGGCAAGAAGCCCGGCGAGACCACGCTCTATGCGGTCGATGAGAACGAGAAGGTCCTGCTCAGCTCCACGATCGTCGTCGAGCACAACCTGTCGCGGCTGACCGAAGAGCTGAAACGCATGGTCCCGGACGGCGATATCACCCCGCACTCGGTCGACGCCGGCATCGTGTTGGATGGCGCGGTCGCAACCGCGGCCGAGGCCGAGGACGCCCGCCGGCTCACGGTTCGTTTCATCGGCCAAGGCGAAGAGGTGATCGACCATCTCGCCATCACCGCCGCCAATCAGATCAATCTCCGAGTCCGCGTCGCCGAGGTCTCACGCAGCGTCATCAAGCAGCTCGGCATCAATTGGAGCGCCGCTGTCAATACCGCCGGCTTCGCTTTCGGCCTTACGACACTGGGTTTCCCAGTCAGCGCCGCCAATCTCAGCACGACCGCCCAAACCACGACAATCGGCTCGCTCGGCTACAGCTCCGGCGGAGTTGATATCAATGCGCTCATCGACGCCTTGTCCACCGAAGGCCTGGTCACGGTGCTCGCCGAACCCAACCTGACTGCGCTGTCCGGCGAAACGGCGAGCTTCCTCGCCGGTGGCGAGTTTCCGATCCCGGTTCCGCAGAGCACTTCCAGTGCGGTCTTCACTGTCGAGTTCAAGAAGTTTGGTGTCAGCCTGGCTTTCACCCCGACACTCCTGGGCAACCGGCGCATCAGTCTGCGCGTCGCGCCAGAAGTCAGTGCGCTCAGTACGGACAACGCGCTCAGAATTGGCGCTTTCGTGGTTCCTTCGCTCACCACACGGCGTGCCGAAACCACGGTTGAGCTCGCCAGCGGCCAAAGCTTCACGATCGCCGGCCTGATCCAAAACAACCAGCGCCTCGACGCCGACAAGGTGCCAGGCTTGGGCGACATCCCAATCCTGGGCGACCTCTTCAAGTCCGACAAGTTCCAGCGCCAGGAAACCGAACTCGTGATCCTGGTCACGCCCTATATCGTGCAGCCGGTCTCGTCACCCCGGTTGGCGGCCCCCACCGACGCGAGCACCGGCAGCGAAGGCAGCCAGAAGCTGGCCTATGGCTCGGGCACCGGGGTTTCTGTCGGCGACCAGCCGACCGCCAACGGCGCGCCCGTCCCTGCCGTCGGCGCCAATGGCCCCGTCGGCTTTGTCGTACAGTAATCGCGGCCCAGGAACCGAGATCCCCATGAACCGCACCACGCTCGCTCTTCTCGCCACCCTGGTCCTCAGCCCGGCCCTCCAGGCCTGCGAAGCCGAGCAGCAGGACCGTCTCGTCACCCTCGGGACCTGGAAGCAGGCGACGCCGCCGGCGGAGCCCCGGGTGCAAACAGTGGCGCTGACGCATCCGGTCAGCTTCCCGCCCCGCGCCTCCGCGATGCCGGGTGCGGAAAAGGCGTCCCTGCTGGATTTCCTCAACCGCCAGAACATCACCTCGGGCACCCGGGTGACGGTGACACCCAACGCACCCGACGGCACCGATGCCGGCCTGCTGGCCGATCGCATGGGCGAGGTGCGCCGGATCCTGGCCGCGCGCGGCCTCATCGTGGAGATGGCGCCGCCACTGCAGGGTGGCAATCCGAACCAGGTCGCCGTGGTGGCGATGAAATCACAGATCGTCCCGATCAATTGCCCGGGTTACAACGCACCGATCCAGCTCGACCATGAGGGCCGGCCGATCCTCAACCCCGGTTGCGCCAACGCAATCGATCTCGGCCTCATGCTCGAAAATCCGAACGATCTGAGCCAGGGCCGCGCCCTGCCGCCGGCCGATGCCGAGGGCCAATCCCTGTCCATCCAGCGTTACCGCACGGGCCAGACCTATGCGCCGGTAACGCAGGGCACGACCAACTAACGGCACCCGCGATGTTGAAGCTCGCCAAACGTTCCAAGAAGGACGACGCCCCCAAGCCGGCGTCGGCGCCCAAGCCTGCCAACGCGCAGCGCCTGGACTGCATCGCATTCGTCGCCGACAACCAGACCCATGGCGTCATGAGCAGCGTCGCCAAACAGCTCTTCGGCAAGTCGCAGGTTCGCGATGGCGGCAGCCGCGAGGCGTTGGAGTTTCTCACTGAGAATGCCGCGCCCGGCCTGCTGATCGTCGACATCACCGATGCGCCCAAGCCGTTGAACGCGTTGCTGCCGATCGTGGCCGCCTTCATGGACGACACGAAGGTCATCGCCATCGGCAATGTCAACGACGTCCAATTCTATCACGAGGTGATCGAGGCCGGCGTCGCCGACTACATGGTCAAGCCGATCACCGACAAGGCGCTGACCGCCACGATCAACCGGATCACGCAGCCCACGGCCGCGGCCAACGCGAACGACAGCCGCCGCATCGTCACGGTGATCGGCTCACGCGGCGGCGTCGGCTCGAGCCTGATCGCGGTCAATTGCGCCTGGCTGTTGGCGCAAGAACAGAAGCGCCCGACGACGCTGCTCGATCTCGATCTGCAGAACGGGACCGTGGCTCTTGCCCTCGATATCGAGCCAACCCGGGGCCTGCGCGAGGCGCTGGAGCATCCGGCGCGCATCGACAGTCTCTTCATCAGCAGCGCCTCCGTGAAAGTCGGCGAGCATCTCCACGTCATGGCGGCCGAGGAATCGGTCGAGGAAGACGTGCATTACGACGCCTCGGGCGTCACCATTCTGCTCGATGCGATCAAGCGCCAGTCCGAATGCATCGTCATCGACCTGCCGCGCAGCGCGATCCGGGCGCGCCCGCGCGTTCTGACGGCGGCCACGGACATCGTCCTGGTCACTGATTTCACCCTGGCGGGCCTGCGCGACGCGATCCGCATCAACGGACAGATCCAGCAGGTCGCCAGCAGCGCCCGGCTCACGATCGTCGCCAATCGCTGCGTCCACAAGGACTCCGCCTTGGCCCGTTCGGAGTTCGAGCGCGCGTTGGGACATAAAATCGACCTCCTCCTCCCGGAGGATGCAAAGGCCGCGCAGCAGGCAGCCAGCGCCGGCAAACCGCTTTCTGCTGCCGTGCCGTCAAGTAAGACAACCGCTGCGCTGCGCCAACTGGCGGGACGCCTCGGGCACGTTTCAACAGCAAAGCGGCGATGGAGCCTGTGGCGCCGCCGCAAGGAGTAGCGCATGGCTCCCGATGACGCCCGTGACCGCGCCGCTCCGGCCCCGCGTGGCTCGGAGCTGATCGCGCGCATCGCCCAAGAGCTGCACCCCGTCGTGGATCGGTTCTTCTCCGGCCGCGATGTGCTGACTCTATCGCGCCAGAGCCTGGCGATCGAGGTCGGCCAGGCAGTCACCACGGTGCTGGATGGCCGCCAGATCCCATTGAATCTGCTCGAGCGGCGCAACCTGATCGCGCAGCTGATGACCAATCTGCTGGCCGCCGCCGAAGTGAAAACCGGCACGCCCCTGTCTGCCGCCGCGCCAGGAGACGTCGAGGCCATCGTTCAGGACACGCTCGCCGCCGATCCGGGTTCCTCGCCCCGGCCGACACCGGCACCGGCGCCGGCATCGACGCAGGAACCGGTGCAGGAACCGCAACCGGCCTCGCGGCCGCAATCGACCGCGGAATCGCTGACGCCCAAGGCGCCCGAGCGAAAAGTGGCGGGATCCCGGCATATCGAAATCGCCAAGGACCAGATCCAGGCCCTCGTGGTCGAACGGATCGACCTCGCTGCCGCGGTCAAGCTCGAGCGCGGCGAGCTCGGCCGCCAGGTGGCACAGATCGCCCAGGAAGTCCTGGCCGAACAGAAGATCCGCCTCAACCAGCGCGAACAGCGCGACCTCACCGAGCTGCTGCTCGACGACATGCTGGGCCTGGGCCCGCTCGAGCCGCTGCTGGCGGACGAGACCATAACCGACATCATGGTCAACGGCCCGAACCAGGTCTATGTCGAGCGCGGCGGCAAGCTGGTCGTGACCGACATCAAATTCCGCAACAACCAGCATGTGATGAACGTCGCCACGCGCATCGTGTCCCAGGTCGGACGGCGCGTCGACGAGTCCGTGCCCTTGTGCGACGCGCGCCTGATGGATGGCAGCCGCGTCAATATTATCATTCCGCCGCTGGCGATCGACGGCCCCAGCATCTCGATCCGTAAATTCTCGAAGAAGGGCATCACGCTCGACGTGATGGCCCGTCAAAAGAACATCTCGGATCCGTTGGCGACCGTGCTGAAGATCGCCTCGCGCGCCAAGCTCAACATCCTGATCTCCGGCGGTACCGGCTCGGGCAAGACGACATTGCTCAACGCCATGTCGCAGATGATCGACAATGGCGACCGTATCGTCACCATCGAAGACGCGGCCGAGCTCCAGCTGCAGCAGCCCCATGTGGTGCGCCTCGAGACACGCCCTGCCAATCTCGAGGGCGAAGGCGAGATCACGATGCGCGATCTGGTCAAGAACGCGCTGCGTATGCGCCCCGACCGCATCATCCTCGGCGAGGTGCGCGGCTCCGAGGCGGTGGACATGCTCCAGGCCATGAACACCGGCCATGAGGGCTCCATGTCCACCATCCATGCCAACCGGCCGCGCGAGGCGTTGACCCGTCTCGAGAACATGGTCGGCATGGCCGGCATCAACCTGCCGGCCAAGGCGGTTCGGACCCAGGTTTCGGCCGCCATCGACATCATCGTCCAGATCAGCCGTATGCGCGACGGCGTGCGCCGCATCACCCATGTCGTCGAAGTGGTCGGCATGGAAGGCGACGTCATCATCACCCAGGATCTCTTCACCTACGAGTTCGAGGGCGAAGAGCCCGACGGCAAGCTGCGCGGCCAGT
Organism: Hypericibacter sp.; assembly: GCF_050729195.1. Classification (NCBI taxonomy): domain Bacteria; kingdom Pseudomonadati; phylum Pseudomonadota; class Alphaproteobacteria; order Rhodospirillales; family Dongiaceae; genus Hypericibacter; species Hypericibacter sp. The sequence continues at coordinate 32,446 of NZ_JBOHKS010000121.1, read as the reverse complement.
TCAAGTCCTCGGGCCTGCGGCCGCATTTCACGCCGAAGGCCGCCTATTTCGGTCTCGATCGGGCTCTGTTGGAGGTCATATGACCGGCGGCATCCAACTGACGCATCTCCTGATCGGCGCCTTCGTGCTGGGTGTCTTGTCAGTCGGTATCCTGTTCATGGCGCTGGTATCGGGCGCCAAGGATCGGCGCCAGATGCAGCGCCGGCTCAAACGCGCCCAGGGCATGAGCAATCGGATGCAGGAGCAGGAAGCGCTCTCGGTCCGTCGCGACCCGAGCGAGCCCCTGCCCCTGTTCGAACGCCTGGCGCGCGCGGTGCTGCCCAATCCCACCAAGATCCGCCAGCGCCTGCTGCGCACCGGAAAGAACATCTCGCTCGGTCAGTATGCGCTGGCCTGCATCCTGATCGCGGCTGTTGCGGGTGCCGGCACCAAACTCGGGCTGGGATTGCCGGGGATCGCCTGTCTTCTCTTCGGCGTCACCCTGGGCCTGTTGCTGCCTCATATCTATATCGGGTATCTGGGGAACCGCCGGCTCAAGCAGTTCAACGCCTATTTCTCCGAGGCGATCGACCTGATCGTTCGGGGGCTTCGCTCCGGCCTCCCGGTCACGGAATCGATCAAGGCGGTGGGCCGCGAGATCTCGGATCCCGTCGGCATCGAGTTCCGCCTGATCGCCGATTCCATCACCTTTGGCATGACGCTCCAGGAATCGCTCTGGGCCGCGGCGGCGCGCATCGACATCCCGGAATACCGCTTCTTCGCGATCACACTCGGCATCCAGCAGGAGACCGGCGGCAATCTCGCCGAGACGCTCGACAACCTGTCGCAAGTGCTGCGCCGGCGCCGGCAGATGAAGCTCAAGATCAAGGCGCTGTCGTCCGAAGCGAAGGCCAGCGCCTGGATCATCGGTTCGCTGCCTTTCATGATGTTCGGCATCATCATGGCCGAGAACCATCGCTACGCGATGACGCTGTTCACCGACCCGCGCGGCTGGATCATGTTGGCCTGCGCTCTCGTCTGCTACGGCATGGGCATCGGCATCATGGCGAAAATGGTGAGGTTCGAGATATGACCCCTAGCCTCAAGGACTACCTGCCGCCCGGGGTCACCATGGAAGACGTGATCACGATGATGGCCGCCGCCGCCGCCTTCCTCACAGTGGTCGCGGTCTGGCACGCCTTCCTGCGACGCGAGATCGGCGGCCGGCGGCTGAAGGAGCTGGCGCAGCGCCGTGTCACCCTGCGTCACGACTATATTCATGGCAATCGCAAGCGCAGCTCGATGCTGTCGACCGGCGGCATGCGGCAGATCGTCGACCGCTTCAAGCTCCTGCGCACCAGCAAGAGCGAGGCGATGCAACGCAAGCTCGCCAAGGCCGGCTGGCGGTCTTCGGATGCGCTCGTGCGGTTCCTGTTCGCGAAACTGCTGCTGCCCTTCGTCTTTGGCAGCATCTCGCTGTTCCTGTTCCAGATCATGCAGCTCTATCACCTGCCGCTGATGACGCGGCTGGCGGTCATCATGGGCAGCGTGCTGGTGGGGGCATTCCTGCCCGACATCATCGTGAAGAACACGATCATCAAACGGGCCGACAAGATCCGCAAAGGTCTGCCGGATGCGCTCGATCTGATGGTGATCTGCGCCGAGGCCGGCCTCAGCCTGGACGCCTCGCTCAAACGCGTGTCGGAGGAATTCGGGCGGTCCTGCCCGGAGCTGGCCGACGAGTTGGCCATCACCTCGCTGGAGCTGGGCTTCCTGCCCGACCGCCGTCAGGCCTTGATCAATCTGTCGCAGCGCACCGAATCAAAGGGCATCCGCGGCATGGTCAACAACCTGCTGCAGTCGGACAAATACGGCACGCCGCTGGCGCAGTCGCTGCGCGTGCTGTCAGCCGAGTTCCGGGAAGAGCGAATGATGCGCGCCGAGGAGAAGGCGGCGCGGCTGCCGGCGCTGATGACGGTGCCGATGATCGTGTTCATCCTGCCGCCGCTCTTCATCGTGCTGATCGGCCCGGCCATCCTCCGGGTGATCGACGCCTTCAGGCATATGCACTGACGATGAAAAGATCAGCGATAATCGGAGCTGTTGCGCGCCGAGCCGTTGGCCCCGGCGGAGCCCTCCGTTGCGGGCTCAACGAGGGCGACTGGGATTGTCATCGCCGCAGAAGCGTCGACGCCGCTTGGAGGCTGCCCGCCGCCGCCCATCAGCGCCAGTGGCGCGCCACCGCCCTCAAGTTCGGCGCGGGGCTTACCGATCGTCGGATCTGCGACGGGCGCGGCGGGGATGTTGCTGATCTCGGCGGCCGGCACAGTGACGTTCGCGGCCGGAACGGGGCTCGGTGTCAACTGGCTCTGATTGATCGGCGCGGCCGTGATGCTGTCGGGTTCGGGCGCCGGCACGACGGGCGCGCCATTGGCTTCCGGCACCGCGGCGACCGGCGCGTTCGGGAACTTCTGATCGGCATAATGGGCGCCCAGGGCCGAAGCCATGGTGCGGTCGTCCTTCATGCCCTTGAGCACTTCGAAATAGGTCATGTTGCGCTCGACCGTCGCGGCGTCGAGATCGCGTTCCGCCAGCTGGCGGGCCCGGTCGCGCTCGCCGGCGAGCCCGTAGACGAAGGCCAGGTTCTGGCGATAGCGCGCGGTCGCCATTGGATCGGAGACCGCCTGCTCGAGGAGCGGAATCGCTTCCTGGTAGCGGCCCTCGAGGGCCAGCGAGAGGGCGAGATTGTTGTTCAGCTCGAGATTGCCCGGCGAAAGCTGCAGGGCGGTCCGGTAATAGGTCTGGGCCGACGCATGATCGCCCAGCATGTCGTAGGCGACCGCGATGCCGTTATAGAGCCGGTAATCCTCGCCGGTATCGAGCGCCTTCTCGTATTGCGCGATGGCGCCTTCGGCATCGTTGGTGTTGAGCATCGCGGTGCCGAGACCGCGCAGCGCTTCGGCGTTGGTTCCGTCGAGCTGCAGCGCCGCGCGATAGGCCTGCGCGGCACCGCCGGGCGAACCCATCTTCGCCAGGGTCTGGCCCAGCAGGATCAGCGGCTTCGGATTGGTGGGATCGATCTCGTGGGCCTTCTGATAGAGGCCGGCGGCACTGGTGAGATCGCCCTCGTCACGGGTCATGTCCGCCACCCGCACCACCGCGGCGGACGACACCACGGTCGGCTGCTCGGCGTTGCTGGAACAGGCGGAAAGCGCCAGCGCCACGCTCAGCGCCGGCAGCAAATGACCGCAGATACGGGGAATGGTCTGCATGGCTCAAACACTATCCCCGCCATGGTTAGCGGAAGGTAAAAACCCATGTCACCACTTACACTTATCTGCTGTGGCATTTTTGTGCCCCGGGTCCCGGAAAGGGCCGCCAAGGCCCTCTCCGGGCTGCACCGGTTCGCCCGCGCCCAGTCGGGTTCAGCGGCGCTCGAATTCGCCCTCGCGCTGCCGCCGCTCATCCTTCTGATCATCGGCATGTTCGAAGTCGCGGTTGCCATGTTCGTCTCGACCTCGGTCGAGAACGGCCTGCGCGAAGCGTCGCGCTTCGGCATCACCGGCGACACGCCGGCCGATATGAGCCGGCAAGACCAGATCCTCGCGATCATCGAGGCCAACTCCTTCGGCATGCTGGACCCGGATACCACCAGCATCACCTTCATGAAGTACGCCAGCTTCCAGGATGTGGGCCAGCCGGAACCCTTCGTCGACACCCCGGCACCCAGCCCAAACCACAATGGCAAGTACGATATCGGCGAGAATTACACCGACATCAACGGCAACGGGAAATGGGACGACGACCGCGGCATCGCGGGTGTCGGCAATTCCGGCGAGGTCGTGCGCTACAAGGTCGACTACCAATGGCGCCTCATGACCCCCCTGCTCTCCGACGTGCTCGGCGATAACGGGGTGTTCCATATGAGCGCCAGCGTGGTGGTGCGCAACGAACCCTACGCCGTCGTAGCCAGTGGAGGCTGAGATGAGAAAGCGTCTCTTGCCGTTGATCTATCGGTTCGTCCGCGACCGGCGCGGCACCGTCCTCATGGAGCTGGCGTTCGGTCTTCCGATCCTGGTGATGATCCTCCTGGGCTGCTTCGAGGCGGCTCGGTTCGTGCTGCTCGATCAGAAGCTGGCGCGCGTTGCCGCCACCACGGCCGATCTCGTGGCCCAATCCGAAGGGATCAGCGAGGCGCAGATCACCGATCTGTTCTCGGCGGCCGACGATTCCGCCCTGCCCTTCGATCTCGCCGGGACCGGCCGCGTCATCATCTCGTCGGTCGCAAAGCCGACCGCGGCGGACCCGACCGTGGCGTGGCAGCGCATTTCCAGCGGGACGGTCGCCGTCACCAGCGCCCTCGGCACCGCCGGTCAGATCGCCGCACTGCCGGCCGGATTGACCCTGCGGCAGGGCGACAACGTCATCGTCGCCGAGGTGTTCTACAATTATGTGCCGGTCTTCCTCGGCGCCACGAAGATCACCAGCGCGTCGCTCTATCAAGTCTCCTACAACCGCCCGCGCATCATCAATCTGACGCAGGTCACGCCTTAAGGCGAAGCCGCGCCAAAGGGGATGAGGCTGGCCCGGCTGCGGGCAGCGGCTCGCCTGATTGAGTTTCGGGGATGAAGGTTCGACGTCGTCGGGACGATCGAGGGCCAGCGGCGTCTGCCGCCGGCGGACCCGGCGACGAGCCGGGGAATATGCACCGCTTCCGGGGGTCTCCGGCTGACCGAAGGTGGTTTGGGGGCAGGCCTAGGGAGTGCCGGTGGGTGGGTTGGCCTGTCCCTCGGTAGCCGTTCAGGCGACCCCCGGAAGCGGCGCAGTTCGTCGCAAGGACTACCTGCATCAGGGAGGCGCTTCCTGCGCCCGGGGTGAGTGAAGCCCCGGCGGAGAGGTGGTTCAAATTACAAATGGGTAACGCAGAATCATTCGGAAAATGCAGTGTTTCTCGCGTTTTTTGTGCGGGTTGAGCGCTGCAGTTTTGCGGTCGGCGTGATGAGAATCGAAGAGCCTGTGGCGCGCCCGGCTGGAATCGAACCAGCGACCTACCGCTTAGAAGGCGGTTGCTCTATCCGCTGAGCTACGGGCGCACGAGGCATCATGCGTACGCCGGTTCAGGCGCATCGATCGGACGCCATCAATGCGTCCAGGGGCTGACCCGGTCGTAGCGGAAATTATCGGAATAGGCCTTGGGTCTGACGACGCGTTCCTTCGGCTCGACGATGCGATAGGCGTATCCGTTCTTGCGGGCATAGGCGATCGCCTCGCCCTCGCTGTCGAAATAGATCCGCAGCTGGCTGTTGGTGTCGGCCGACCCGGTCCAGCCCATCAGGGGGTCGGCCTCGCGCCGGCCCGAGGGCTCGAACTCGAGCAGCCAGCGCCGCTCGCCCGCTCGCCCGGACTGCATGGCCGTCTTGGAAGGCCGGAAAATTCGTACCTGCATGGTCAGCGTCGCTCCGCTTTTGTTAGGCACGCTGCCGCGGCCCTCCAAGAGGGCCCGCGGCCGGGGAATGGTCGGGGTGACTGGATTCGAACCAGCGACATCCTGCTCCCAAAGCAGGCACTCTACCGGACTGAGCTACACCCCGGTCCCCGGAAAGCGCTTGCAAACTATGGAGTTCTCCGACAAGTCGCAACCCTGGAGCAAGAGAACATATAAGGAACATTCGTGGATGATCCGCGGCTGATGCCTTGCCGGACCCCTGGTCGCGGCTTCGTGGCGCCCCTGATGTTCTTTCTATGTTCCAACGGAGATTGATCCACAATCCCTTCTGATTGAGTCGGATACGGCTCTTCACGCCGATGTTGCGGGACTCATGTTACGATTTGGTCAGGGAAGCCCATGTCGATGGCTCCCTTGTCCGCGACCATGCAGCCAAGCGGGGGCGATTTGGCAAATCTGGGGGCACCGCCGAAACCAGCCGTGGACCGGAAACGGAACCGCGACGGCAGGAATGCCGGCCGCGGGAATTCCGGTGCCATGGCAACCGATGACGGGGCCGCCCCGCCGCCCTCCAGCCGCGCCGGCCCGACGCTGGCGCTCGCCATCGATCGCGAGAAGATCGTCGCCGGGCTCGCCGAGGAGCAAAATCTCTGGCGGCTGATGGGGCTGGATCTGCCAGAACTGCAGGAACGGGCCCACGCGGGTGCGATCGCCAGCAAGCCGCTGCTGGACGAGGTCAGGACGCTCTGCCTCTTCATCGGCTATCAGCGCAGCGGCCACAGCCTGGTCGGCAGCCTGCTCGACGCGCATCCGCAGATGGCGATCGCACATGAGCTCGATGCGCTGTTCTACCTCAAACGCGGATTCCACCCGCGCGAGATCCTCTATCTCATGCTCGAGGTCTCGCGCATGCATGGCGAGCTCGGGCGGCGCTGGGGCGAATATACCTACCGGGTGCCCGGGCAATGGCAAGGCCGCCACACGCAGCTCGCGGTGATCGGCGACAAGAAAGGCGGCATGACGACGCTGCGCATTGCGCGCAACCCCGCTTTGCTCAAGCAGGTGATGACCCGCTTCGGCAAGCGCAAGCGCTTCATCCATGTGCTGCGCAATCCCTATGACAACATCGCCGCCATGGTTCAGCATGGCCAGTCGCTGAAGGCAGCGGTCGGAGAATATTTCAAGCTGCTGCGGACCAACCGTGCGATCATCAAGCGCGTCGGCGCGGATGCCGTCGCGACCGTGCATCACGAAGATCTCGTCGCCGATCCGAGGGGCGAGTTGTCGCGCTTATGCGAATTTCTCGGGGTGACTGCGCCGCCGGACTATCTCGAGGCCTGCGCCTCGATCGTGTTCGCGGCCCCTCGCCAGCCGCGCCACAAGATCCCGTGGCATCCCGAGACCCTCGGGATTCTGGAGCGGCGCATCGCCACGAAGCCGATGATCGAGCGTTATCGCTTCGCGGATTAAGCGCACTCCATGGGAGAGCGGCGGTTGCCGTGGCATTCCCCGAAAGCCCTGGATTCCCGCGCCATTGAGTGGCAGATATGGCCCCCAAATTGCTCCTCTGAAGTCCCGGGCCGGAGCGGCCCGTTCCAACGCCAGGATCCGACCGACGATGTTTGCGAAGAACCGGAATCGGGAAGAAGTCGTTGCGGTTGGCGAGCGCTATCGCAAGATCGACGCCGCGCTCATCATCTGGGAGGTCACGCAGACTTTTCGCGGCCCCGATGGCGTTCCCTATGCCATGCTGGTGAATGTCAACGACCGCAGCCAGCGCAAGACCGTCGCGCAGGACGCTCTGCGCCGCGGCATCCAGTATAAACGCTCGAACTGAGCGCGCGAGCGATCGCGGCCTCACCCTCCCCGCCTGCCCCCAGCGAAAGTATCTCCCATGTCCGTTCGCAATATCGGGCTCCCCGACAATGTCTACGAATATCTGATCGCCCATTCCGTTCGCGACAACCCGATCAAGCGGCGCCTGCGCGAGGAGACCGCCAAGCTGCCGCTCGGCATGATGCAGATCGGGGCCGACCAGGGCCAGTTCATGGGGCTTCTGGCCGAATTGATCGGCGCCCGGCGCGCGCTCGAGATCGGCACCTTCACCGGCTACAGCTCGCTTTGCGTGGCCGAGGCGATGGGGCCGCAGGGCCGCATGATCTGCTGCGACATCAGCGAGGAATTCACCTCGATCGCGCGGCGCTATTGGCGCGAGGCCGGCGTCGCCGACCGGATCGATCTGCGGCTGGGGCCGGGAACCGAAACGCTCGACAAGCTCCTGGCCGCGGGTGAGGCCGGCAAGTTCGACTTCGCCTTCATCGATGCCGACAAGACCAATTATGACCCCTATTACGAGCGGGCGCTGAAGCTCGTCCGGTCCGGCGGCCTGATCGCCATCGACAATGTCCTGTGGGGCGGCGATGTCGCCAACCCGGGCGACAAGAGCGACGACACGGTCGCGATCCGGCGCCTGAACGACAAGCTAGCCAAGGACGACCGGGTGACGCTCGCCATGGTTTCGATTGGTGACGGGCTGACCCTGGCGCGCAAGCACTAAGCCGCCGTGCCGGCGGCGAAATTGCCGCGTAATATATTGTTATACATATATTATTTGTAACCAGAGATACCCACAGGCATCGGCGCAATTTAAGTCGATCTTTAAGCTCCGGGGCGCAGCCTGCCGGTCAGCGTCGATGGTGCCGCAAGCAGGCGGCACAATTCTCCAGGAAGGAGATGAGCCATGCGCTTGGTTTCGCCCCTCTTCGTCGTCTGGACCCTGTTTCTGCCCCTGGCTCCGGCCAAGGCGGAGCCGGCCTGCGGCCATCGCGCCGACGTGCTGAAAGAACTCTCCGAACGCTACAAGGAAGCGTCGGTGGCCCTCGGGCTTGCCAGCAATGGCAGCCTGCTGGAGGTGTTTTCCAGCAATGGCGGCGCCACCTGGACCATCATCGCCACCAGCCCCAGCGGAACCAGTTGCCTGGTGGCGGCGGGCGAGGATTGGCAGCCGACCAAACCCGTCACCCAGGCCTCCGGCCACCCCGTCTAATTCCCCGGGCCTAATCTTCGGGCTGCGACTGTGGCATCACCGCGCAGTGGATCCGATCGCCGGGCTTGATGCCCAGTCGCGAGACGGTTCCCCCGTTCAGCTCCAGGACCGCCGCGACCGGACCCTCTGAGGGAATCGTGGTTTCGGACAGGGGCACGGCGCGTTCCGCGATCGACAGAATCGTGCCGTCCCGCTTGATGAACAACAAGTCGAGCGGGATCAGCGTGTTCTTCATCCAGAAGGCCACCGGCCGGTCGGTCAGATAGAAGAACAACATGCCCGCATCGGGTGCCAGCTTGTCCCGATACATCAGCCCCTGGGCCCGCTCCGCCTCGGTACGCGCAAGCTCCACATGGAAGCTGAGGGTCAAGCCCGTCGCGGTGTCGATCGTGAGCGGCGCCTGTTCCAGGGCGGCATGACCCGGGCCCGACGGCAGCAGCAGGAACAGACCGAGGAGAAAAGCGAATAAAGCGCGCATGGCGGCCACTCTAGCAGCCCGGCGCGAATCCTTGACAGGCCCCTGCCCCTGGCCAAGCCTGCGGGATCGTCCCCTCCGGAGTCATCCCAGCGTCCCATGACCGTCCAAACCTTCATGACGTCGCCGCCCCTGTCGCTTCGACCCGACGACAGCGTCGGCGCGGCCGCGCAACAGCTGATCGAGAACCGGTTCGTCAATCTGCCGGTGGCCGATCGGGACGGGATTTATCTCGGGGTGTTCGGCGTCTTCGATCTTCTGGCGCTGGTCCTGCCCAAAGCCGCGCTCGATGAGAGCGCCGGGCTCGATCTCGGCTTCCTGAAAGACGACGTAAATACCGTCCAGGATCAGCTTGAAGAAGCTCGTTTCTTTCGTATCGGCGACCATCTGAAAAAGACCGCGCCGGTGCTGCATCCGGAATCCGGTACGCTTGAAGCGGTGCTCGAGCTCTATCGGGCGCGCAATACGCTGGCCGTGGTCGAGAAGAACGGCCGCAAGCTGGTCGGCATGGTGTCTTACTGGGATGCGTTGCGCGCGCTGATGAGACAGCGCTGATGGCGGCCGACATCGCGAGCCACGCCACCATTTTCGGGTTGGATCCGCTGTGGCTGTCGACCGCGATCCTGATCCTCAGCTACGCCGCCATCATGACCGAGCGGGCCAACCGCGCGATCGTGGCGCTCCTGGGCGCGGGTGTCGTGATCCTGTCGGGCGTGCTGGATCAGGATCAGGCCATCGCCGGCATCGACTTCAACACGATCGCGCTGCTGACCGGGATGATGCTGCTGGTCGCGATCTGCAAGCGCAGCGGCATGTTCCAGTATGTGGCGGTCTGGTCCGCGAAGGTCGCGCGCGGCAGTCCCTGGCTCATGATGGCGCTGCTGACGCTGGTGACGGCGCTGGTCTCGGCCCTGCTCGACAATGTCACCACCGTGCTGCTCATGGCGCCGGTCACTCTGGTCATCACAGCACAGTTGAAGGTCCCGCCCTACCCTTTTCTCTTCACTGAGATATTTGCCTCCAATATCGGGGGCACCGCGACCCTGATCGGCGACCCGCCGAACATCATCATCGGCTCGGCGACCGGCCTCGCCTTCAACGACTTCGTGATCAACCTGGCGCCACTGGTCCTGATCGTCCTGGCGGTGCAAATCCTGATCAATCATTTGATCTGGGGTCGGAAGATGAAGGTCGCGGATGCGGACCGAGCCCGTGTCATGGCCTTCAAGCCCGCGGAAGCCATCACCGACCGGCCCTTGTTGTGGAAATCGCTGTTCGTCCTGGCCCTGGTGATCGTCGGTTTCGTCCTTGCGCATCCGCTGCATCTGGAGCCTGGCAGCATCGCGATGCTGGGGGCCGCCCTGCTCCTGCTGCTGGAGAATTTCGGCCGTTCCGGCGAGGAGCAGTCGCATTCCGTCCACCTGACTTTCGGCGAGGTCGAGTGGATCACGATCTTCTTCTTCGTCGGGCTCTTCATCATCGTTGCCGGCGTCGAGCATGCCGGCCTGCTGGCGCTGCTGGCCGATCACCTGATTCAGGCCACCGGCGGCGATCTGACCACCACGACCCTGGCCATCCTCTGGGCTTCCGCGATCCTGTCGGCGATCATCGACAACATTCCCTTCGTCGCGACCATGATCCCGGTGATCAAGAACATGGCGCCCACCTTCGGCGGACCGGAAGGGCTTCTGCCGCTCTGGTGGGCCTTGTCGCTGGGCGCCTGCCTGGGCGGCAACGGGACCCTGATCGGGGCCAGCGCCAACCTGACGGTGGCCGGGATCGGGGAGCGGTCGGGCGTCCCGTTTCGCTTCGTCCCGTTCCTGCTGCTCGCCTTTCCCATGATGATCGTGAGCATCTTGATCTCGACGGCCTATGTTTACTTCCGCTATCTCTGAGCCGTCCTTGAGGGTGGGGTCTCATCGAGACAGGAGTTTCTAGTCCATGGAAATGACCGGTGAATACCGGATCACCGCGCCGCGCGAAGCCGTGTGGCGAGCGCTGAACGACCCTGACGTGCTGAAGCAGTGCATTCCCGGCTGCGAGGAGATCGTCAAGCTCTCCGACACCGAGATGACCGCCAAGGTGGTGACGAAGGTGGGCCCCGTCTCCGCCCGCTTCTCCGGCAAGGTGACCCTCTCCGACCTGGATCCGCCCAACGGCTACAAGATCACCGGCGAAGGCACCGGCGGCGCCGTGGGCTTCGCCAAAGGCGGCGCCGACGTCAAGCTGACGCCCGACGAGACCGGTCAGGGCACCGTGCTGAGTTACACCGTCAACGCCGCGGTCGGCGGCAAGATCGCCCAGATCGGGGCGCGGCTGATCGACGGAACGGCGCGCAAGCTCGCTGATGAATTTTTCGGCAAATTCTCGGCACTGGTCAGCGCCCAGGCCCCCGCAGCGGCACTCGCGACGCTACAGTCTGAACCGGTCCCGTCGGCGCCAAAGACCCAGCCTGGCGCTCTGCCACCCTCACCGCCGACCCGCAAAGGCCTGCATCCGGTGGTCTGGATCGGCGGGTTGGTCGTCGTCGTGCTGGGGCTGCTGATCTATTTCGGCCGCTAGAGTCACCTTGATGTAACCGAAGCGTCAGGATCGCCGGCGTCCGCCGGTCGGCCTTGACCTCGGCCAAGCTGCACACAAGACTAGCAACGAGACACAAAGAATAAGCAGGGCTGCCCCGTGGCGGCTTCTGCCAGGGAGAGCCGCCGATCGCCCGATCGGCGTGAAAAGGGATACCCCGGCCAACCGATAGGTTGCCCGAGGCCATATCGAGAGGGAGGATCGGATGTCCACCGTTTCAATGACGGTGAACGGCAAGTCCGTTTCGGGTGATGCCGAAGCGCGGACGCTGCTGGTTCATTTTCTGCGCGAGAAGCTGAGCCTGACCGGCACGCATGTCGGCTGCGACACCAGCCAATGCGGCGCCTGCGTGGTCCATGTGAATGGCAAGTCGGTGAAGAGCTGCACCATGCTCGCGGTCCAGGCGGACGGCGCCAGCGTCACCACCATCGAAGGCCTCGCCAATGGCGCCGATCTGCATCCGATGCAGGCGGCCTTCAAGGAGCATCACGGCCTGCAATGCGGCTTCTGTACGCCCGGCATGGTGATGAGCGCCGTCGATCTGGTGCAGAACAACCCCGCCCCTTCCGAGAAGGAAGTGCGTGAGTGGCTGGAAGGCAACATCTGCCGCTGCACCGGCTATCACAACATCGTCAAGGCCATCCAGGCCGGCGCGCAAGCGATGAAGCGCTAGGAGGAGGACGTCATGGCTGACACTGGCATCGGCGCCTCGGTAAAGCGCAAGGAAGATTTCCGGTTTCTCACCGGTCAGGGTCACTACACCGACGACATCAACAAGCATGGGCAGGCTTACGCCTATTTCCTGCGTTCGCCCCACGCCCACGCCAAGATCACGAAGGTCGACACCGCCGCGGCAGCGAAGATGCCGGGCGTGGTCGCCATCTTCACCGGCGCCGACGTCGCCGCCGACAAGATCGGCGGGCTGATCTGCGGTTGGACCGTCACCGATCGCTTCGGCAAGCCGCACAAGGCGCCGCCGCATCCGATCCTGGCGAACGACAAGGTCCGCTATGTCGGCGACCATGTCGCCGTGGTCATCGCGGAGAGCATCGCGCAAGCCAAGGACGCGGCCGAGAAGATCGACGTCGACTATGAAGAGCTGCCGGCGGTCGTGGATACCGCTACCGCCATGGAACCGAAGGCGGCGCAGCTCCATGCCGATGTGCCCAACAATCTCTGCTACGATTGGGAGCTCGGCGACAAAGCGGCCGTCGATGCCGCCTTCGCCAAGGCGGCGCATATCTCGAAGCTCGATCTGGTGAACAACCGGCTCATCCCCAACGCGATGGAGCCGCGGGCCGCGATCGGCGAGTATGACGGCGGCACCGGCAGCTATACCTGCTACTCCACCAGCCAGAACCCGCATGTGCTGCGTCTCATCCTGTGCGCCTTCATCATGGGCGTGCCGGAGGACAAGATGCGGGTGATCGCGCCGGATGTCGGCGGCGGCTTCGGCTCCAAGATCTTCTGCTATGCCGAGGAAGTCGTCTGCACCTGGGCCGCGAAGAAGGTGAAGCGCCCGGTGAAATGGACCGCCGAGCGCAGCGAATCCTTCGTCTCCGACGCGCATGGCCGCGACCATGTCAGCCATGTCGAGATGGCGATGGACAAGGACGGCAAGTTCCTCGCCATGAAGGTCGATACGATCGCCGCGATGGGCGCTTATCTCTCGACCTTCGCGACCTGCGTGCCGACCTATCTCTACGCGACGCTGCTGGCGGGCCAGTACACCGCGCCGGCGATCTACGCCAATGTGAAGGCCGTCTTCACCAGCACGGCCCCCGTCGACGCCTATCGCGGCGCCGGCCGTCCGGAAGCCACCTATGTGGTCGAGCGCATCGTCGAGAATTGCGCGCGCGACCTGAAGATGGATCCGGCCGAGATCCGCCGCCGCAACTTCGTCAAGCCGGACGCCTTCCCGTACCAGACGCCGGTTGCCCTGCAATATGACTCCGGCAACTACGAGAAAGCGCTCGACGAGGCCCTGAAGCTCGCCGACTACAAGGGCTATCCGGCCCGCAAGGCCGAATCCGCAAAATGCGGCAAGCTGCGCGGCATCGGCTTCTCGGCCTATATCGAGGCCTGCGGCATCGCACCCTCGGCCGTCGTCGGCTCGCTCGGCGCCGGCGTGGGTCTGTGGGAATCCGCGCAGATCCGCTTCAACCCGACCGGCACGGCACAGATTCTCACCGGATCGCACAGCCATGGCCAGGGACATGAGACGACCCTGGCGCAGGTCGTGGCCGATCAGCTCGGTCTCTCGGTCGATGCGGTGACCGTGGTCCATGGCGACACCTCGCAGGTGCCGTTCGGCATGGGCACCTACGGCTCGCGCAGCCTCGCCGTCGGCGGCTCGGCCGCGGTCAAGGCCGTGGACAAGATCATCGCCAAGGGCAGGAAGATCGCGGCCCATCTGCTCGAGGCCTCGGTCGACGACATCCAGTATTCCAAGGGCGTGTTCAAGGTGGCGGGCACCGACCGGCAGAAGACGATCCAGGAGATCGCCTTCACCGCCTATGTCCCGCACAACTATCCCAAGGATCTGGAGCCGGGCCTCGACGAGACGGCCTTCTACGATCCCGCCAACTTCACCTATCCGGCGGGCGTGCATATCGCCGAGGTCGAGATCGATCCCGATACCGGCGTCACCACCATCGCCAACTGGTCGGCGGTCGACGACTTCGGCAATGTGGTCAATCCGATGGTGGTCGAAGGGCAGGTTCATGGCGGCATCGCGCAAGGTGTCGGCCAGGCCCTGCTCGAGGCTTGCGTCTATGACAAGGACACCGGCCAGCTCCTGACCGGCTCCTATATGGATTACTGCATGCCGCGGGCCGACGATCTGCCGAGCTTCAAGATCGGCACGATCGTGACCCCCTGCCCGCATAATCCGCTGGGGGTGAAAGGCTGCGGCGAAGCCGGCGCGATCGCCGCGCCGCCGGCGCTCATCAACGCGATCACCGACGCACTGGGTGTGCGGGACATTGCGATGCCCGCCACCCCGGAACGCGTCTGGCGCATCGCGCAGAAGTCCAAATCCAAAATGGCCGCTGAGTAAGGGAGGAAACGATCATGCATAATTTTTCCTATCAGCGTCCGGCCTCGCTCGCGGAAGCGGCGAAACTGCTCTCGGGCGAAGCGAAGCTCCTGGCCGGCGGCATGACCTTGTTGCCGACCTTGAAGCAGCGTCTCGCCCAGCCTTCGGCCCTGGTCGATCTGGGGTCGGTGGCCGAGCTCAAGGGCATCAAGGCCGAAGGCGGCGGGCTCACTATCGGCGCGATGACGACCCACGCCGAGGTGGCCCATTCCGCCGAGGTGAAACGCACCATCCCCGCCCTCGCCGTGCTGGCCGAAGGCATCGGCGATCCGCAGGTCCGCAATCGCGGCACCATCGGCGGATCGATCTCCAACAACGATCCGGCGGCCGATTATCCGGCGGGTCTGCTGGGGCTGGGTGCGACCGTCATCACCAACAAGCGCAAGATCGCGGCCGACGATTTCTTCAAAGGCATGTTCGAGACGGCGCTCGGGGATGGCGAGATCGTCACCGCCGTGAGCTTCCCGAAGCCGGAGAAGGCCGGCTATTCGAAGTTCCCGAACCCGGCGTCGCGCTACGCGATGGTCGGCGTGATGGTGGCGAAGACCGCCGGTGGCGTTCGCGTCGCCGTCACCGGAGCGGGTCCCTCCGTCTTCCGCGTGGCCGAGATGGAGAAGGCGCTGGCGGGCAACTTCTCGCCCGATGCCGTCAAGTCCATCAAGATCGCCTCGGGGAATCTCAATAGCGACATGCATGGCAGCGCCGAATATCGCGCCAATCTGGTGAGCGTGATGGCGGCAAGGGCCGTGGCTTCGGCGAGCTGATCGCCGACGATCCTGCTTCGCGGATCGAGGGCGCGGGTGCCGATGGCATCCGCGCTCTTCTTCTTTGTCCCTTTCCAGCGAGCCCTTCCGAGTCGTCGCAATGGCCTCGAACAGGCAGGTTCACGGCCTCTCGACTCGGAACCTTGCCCAATGCGAGTCGTTTTGACCGCCAGGGCGTGATTGAAACATCTTTCTGCGCGCTTAGCGGCGGTTGTGTGAGCGATCTCTGAGGCTCATGCAAAAACACAGCGACTCGCTGCGACTCGTATCATCCACAGGATTCTATTTAACCACAGGCCCCTCGCGATGGAATCGACGGGCCCCCCTTCTATGCTGACCTCCAAAGAACGCGGCGCATCTCCGCGCGGCGTTTCGAAGATAAAGATGCGGGGAAGGCTCACCCAAAGATTGCTGGTCGGGGCTACGGCTGCGCTCGTCACGGGCGCATTGGCCGTGTTGCTCGTCCTTTTGCTTTTGCCGCGGCTGGCCCAAAGCTGGGCCGACCAGGAGCTGCAATCGCGCGGGCTGGGCAAGCTCGAGTTCCACATCGCCTCCATCGGCTGGCATGAGGCTCGGATCACCGATGTCGATCTGCCGGGCGATGCCCATCTGTATCTGCCCCAGATTCAGATCGTCTATGGCTGGCAGGGCCTCGAGCCCCAGATCCAGTCGATCCTGGTCCAGAACCCGCGGATCGAGTTCACCGCGGACACCCCCCTGGACCAGGCAATCGCCAGCCTGGGCGATAATTTCGGCTCTCCCGCCGCCGGCGGCGGTACTTTGCGGCTACCGGGCCTGCCCCCGATCGAGATCCGCAATGGCGAGATCCTGATGAAAGGGGCCGATGGCGGATCCCTCGCCCGGCTCGGCTTTACCGGACGGCTCGATCCGGCCGGCGACGACCGTTACGCGGTGGATTTTGTCGTCACCGGCACCGGCTCCCAGGGCCAGGTTGCCGGCCGGGCCGATGGCAGCCTGGACCTCACCGGCAGCGGCTCGCTGCGGGTGTCCTTCGCCGACGGCAAGCTCACTTTGCCCGAGCATGGCCTCGCCGCCGACCAGGTCGCCGGCGAGGCCTATCTGAGCCTGATCGCCTTCGAACCCTGGGCGGCCACGGTCGCCGTAAGCGCCGACCAGGTCAGCCTCCAAGGCCTGCCGACCTCGCGGGTGAAGCTGCAGGTCGATCAGGATGCGACCCGCACCCTCATCAGCGCCGAGGCCGTGGGCCGTGACGGCAGCTTCCGGGCCAGCGGCAAGGGCACCTTGACGCTCGATTCCGCCATGCCCTCGGCCGACGGCCAGATTGCGCTCGATGCCGACGCGAACTCCCCGGTCTGGCAGGCGCTGGGCCTGCCGGCGCCGTCGGGCGGGCGCATCACCATCAGCGGCCCCGCCTCGATCAGCCTCTCGGGGCCGCCCACCGGTGCCGGCACCCCACCGATCGCCGGCGTAACCGCCCATCTGGACGTCCAACTCGACAAGGTGGTCTGGCCCGGCATCGTGGAAAGCGTCTCGGGTGGTGGTCCTATCATCATTACCATGGGACCCAACAACCTCGTGGCAGTCCAGACCCCGGCGCCGCTGGCCCTGACCACGAAGCTCGACCCGGCCCTGCTGGACCGTCTCTCGCTCCCTGCCTCCCTGCGCCGGCCTTTCGACGCCCCGGTCGAGTTGAGCCTCTCGGCACCCGAAGGCGTCACCGCCCAGCGCGACGCGGCCGGCGGCCAGACGCTCGACGGCGATCTGATGATCCAGCTCGCGGGCGCCCAGCCGGCGAGCCTGCGCCTCGGCGGCACGGTCCATACCGCGCCCGACGGCCAGGGCATCGCCGATTTCGAGCTCGAACGGATCGAGGGCCAGGCCCAGAACTGGCCCGTGGCGGAAGCCGGGACGACGCTGTGGCTCGACCGGGTAGACTTCTCCGGCGCCCTCTCCGGCCGCCCGGATCAGTTCTCTGGCAACATGAGAATCGCGCCGCAACTCTCGAATATTAAAGCCACAACCGGAATCCTGAAGAGTCTCGCCTTTGATCTTAACAATCAGATCCAATTCATTGATCAGACACTGACTCTCTCGATTCCGGAACCCGGAACCGCCGATCTTGGCGGCTTCACCCTGGCGGCGGGGGTCGAAAGCCGAAAAGCCGTTCATTTCGCGCTTCGCCCGGCCAAGGACCGGCCGCTGCTGGTTGCGCGGCTCGGGCCCGAGGGCACCAGCCTCGATTACGGCATCCGCACCGGGCCGCTCACCTTCGCGCTCCGGCAGATCGCCAAGAACGAGACCGAGCCCATCAATCTCCGCCTGGGCGCCAGCGGCTTCTATGGCCATTGGTCGGCCGCCGAGGGTGCGGCCGGGGAGATCCGTGTCGCCGATCTGGTGGCGGATCTGCCGAACCGCGGCCTGGCCATCGAAAATCTGGACGGGCGGCTCGCCTATGGCGGAGCCGACGAAGCCAAGCTGACGGCGACGGCCGGGCGATTGCGCCTGGGCGCCGATCGGAAATGGCTGCCCGAAATGGCGATGGAGGGAACGGCGCAGTTGCGCCGGAACACGGTCGATTTCGCGCTGACCGCCCACGACAAGAGCAAGGTCCTCCAGCTCGCCTTCTCCGGCATCCATGACCTCGCGAACGGGCGCGGCGCCGGGCATATCGAGATGACACCGGTCCGGTTCCTGCCGGGCGGGCTGCAGCCGCGCGACCTGGTGCCGGGCATCGGGCCCACGATCGACGAGGCCACCGGCACCGTGCTGGTGGCGGGCGCGCTGGCCTGGAAGAACGGCGCCCTCTTCAGTAACCTCGATATGCGGCTGAAGGACGTCTCGGTCTCGACCCCGGACATGGCCCTCACCCGGATCAATGGCGCGGTGACCCTGGCCAATCTCCAGCCCGTCTCGACGCCTCCCAATCAGCAGATCGCCGTGGGTCAGATCGATCTCGGCGTGCCGATGAAGAACGGCCTGATCACTTTCGCGGTCGGCCCGGGTCCCATCCTCAATATCCAGAAAGCCTCGCTCGAGCTCGCCCACGGCCAGGTGACGGTCGGACCGACCCGTCTGGATCCGGCCGCCGCCCGGCAACAGGTCGATCTCCATGTCCAGGACGTCGATCTGGGCGAGCTGCTGGCGCTGGCCGAGGTCGACGGGCTGACCGGCACGGGCAAGCTCCAGGGCGTGATTCCGGTCATCCTGGAGAATGGGGGTGTCGTCATCTCGGGCGCCCGGCTGGATGCCGCCGGGCCGGGCCGCCTGGCCTATTCGCCCACGGCCCCTCCAAGCGGCATGGACGCGGCCGGCGAAACGATGGGTCTGGTCCTCTCGGCGCTGGGCGATTTCCGGTATGATCAGCTATGGCTGACGCTCGACCGCGATCGAGGCGGAGAAGCGACCCTGCTGCTACATGTCCGGGGAAAGAATCCGAATTTCTATAACGGCTATCCGATCGAGCTCAATCTTGCCCTCAACGGCAAGCTCGACCGAATTTTGCACGATAGTCTAGAAGGTTACAGCGTGCCCGATCTGGTGCGCGACAAGCTGGCCAAGCCACCCTGACGGGGCTCGAGCAAGACCAGCGTAGGACCGGCTGCCCCTGGACGTGGGTTGGACAGGGCGCCATTTGTGACTGGAGCCGACGGGCTAGGCCCGGAAGGAAGGGTTCGTGCTGAAAAGGTTACGTCATGGCGGTGCGGCCGCCCTCCTCCTGGGGCTGGGCCTTGCCGCCTGCAATCCGACGGTCAAGGTCGAGGCACCCGACAAGCCCATCGTCATCAACATGAACATCAAGATCGAGCAGGAGGTGCGCGTGAAGATCGAACAGCAGGCGCAAGAAGATATTGCCAAGAACCCCGACATCTTCTGAGGCAGGATCCGAGAACCCCATGTATTCATCTCGCCGATACTTCACCCGTTTCGCCCTCTTCGGCCTCCTGGCACTGGTCCTGTCGGCCTTCGCCGCCACCGGGCCGGCCCGTGGTGCCGACGATGCCCAGCTCAACAGCCTGCGCGCGCAAGGGACCATCGCCGAGCGCTTCGACGGCTATGTGATGGTCAAGGACAATTCCACCGGCGCCACCGCCCAGTCGGTCGTGGATCGCGTCAATGCCGAGCGTCGCGCCATCTATGAGGCGCGCGCCAAGGCCCAGGGCGTGACCGCCAACGAGGTCGGCCAGGTCTATGCCGGCCAGATCATCCAAAAGGCGCCGAAGGGCACCTGGTTCCTGGCCGCGGATGGAAGCTGGACTCAGAAATGACCTCGAATATCGCCAAGACGGCGAAAGATCGCGCCATGACGGCGAGCAAGCCCCTGCCGCAAAACGTCGACGAGACGCTGGCGCTGCTGAAATCGGGCGACTATATCGCCGACCGCAGCCTCGCCACCGCGCTCTTTCTCGCGCTGAAGCTGCGCCGGCCCCTGTTCCTCGAAGGCGAGGCCGGCGTCGGCAAGACCGAGATCGCCAAGGTGCTGTCGAACACGCTCGGCCGCAGATTGCTGCGGCTGCAATGTTATGAAGGCCTCGACATCGCCTCTGCCGCCTATGAGTGGAACTATTCGCGCCAGATGATCGAGATCCGCTTGGCCGAAGCCGCCGGTGCCGCCAATCGCGACGCGCTCGCGAGCGACATCTATGCCGAACGCTTCCTCATCAAACGGCCGCTGCTGCAGGCGCTCGAAGGCGATATCGGCGGCGCGCCGGTACTGCTGATCGACGAGCTCGACCGCACCGATGAGCCGTTCGAGGCCTATCTGCTCGAGATCCTCGCCGACTACCAGATCACGATCCCCGAGCTGGGGACGATCAAGTCGGACGCGCCGCCGATCGTCGTCGTCACCTCCAACCGCACGCGCGAGATCCATGACGCGCTGAAGCGGCGCTGTTTCTATTACTGGGTCGATTATCCGAGCGCCGAGCGCGAGCGCGAGATCTTGACGGTGAAGGCGCCCGAGGTGGGCCCCGCCCTGGCGCGCGAGGTGGTCGCCTTCGTCCAGAAGCTGCGCCAGCAGGATCTCTTCAAGCTGCCGGGCGTGGCCGAGACCATCGACTGGGCCGAAGCCCTGATCCAGCTCGACAAGGTGGCGCTCGATCCGCAAGGGATCGACGACACGCTGGGCGTGCTGCTGAAATATCAGGACGACATCGCCAAGATCAAAGGCAGCGAGGCCGCGCATCTGCTGCAGCAGGTGAAGGCGGAGCTGGCCGCGGCGCCGCGCTGAGCGGCGGCCCATCGCGGGTTCCCACGCCAATGATCCCTTCCCTCGCCGCCACCTCCACCAGCAACGGCGCCGGGCCTCCGCCGGTCGAAGCGAGCCGCCTGGCGGAGAACGTCATGTTCTTCGCCCGCACCTTGCGCGCGGCGGGGTTGCCGATCGGGCCCGGCCGCGTGATCGATGCCTTGCGCGCGATCGAGGCGGTCGGCATCGGCACCCGCGAGGATCTCTACTGGACGCTGCATGCCGTGTTCGTTAACCGGCGCGACCAGCAGCCGCTCTACGATCAGGCCTTCCACATCTTCTGGCGCAATCCGCAGCTCCTGGAAAAGATGCTGCAGACCATGCTGCCCTCGATCGCGGTGCCACGCGACGAGCCCGAGAAGGGTGAGGAGATGCTGCGCCGGCTGGCGGAAGCGCTGGCGGGCCGGCAGAGCGAGCGGCCCGGCGAAGAACCGGAAGAGAAGGTCGAGTTCGACGCGGCCATGACCTTCTCGGCGCGCGAGCTGCTGCAGAACATGGATTTCGAGAAGATGACCAATGCCGAGATGGACGAGGCCAAGCGCATGATCGCGTCGATGCGCCTGCCCATCATGCAGCTCCCGACCCGGCGCTTCTTTCCCGATCGCCATGGCCGGCGCGTCGATATCCGCGCCACCTTGCGCGCCTCGCTGCGCGGCGGCGGCACCATCCCGCTGCAATATAAGCGCAAGCGCCGGCGCCATCCGCCGCTGGTCGTGCTCTGCGACATCTCGGGCTCCATGAGCCGCTATTCGCGCATGATGCTGCATTTCATGCATGCCATCACCAACGACCGCGACCGGGTCCATTGCTTCCTGTTCGGGACGCGGCTCAACAACATCACCCGCGCCTTGCGCCAGCGCGACGTGGATATCGCGCTCGCCAAGGTGGCCGCCAAGGTCGAGGACTGGTCGGGCGGCACCCGCATCGGCGGCTGCATCGCCGAGTTCAACGCGGTCTGGTCGCGCCGCGTGCTGGGCCAGGGCGCGGTCGTGCTGCTCATCACCGACGGGCTCGACCGCGAAGGCGCCCATGGGCTCGCCGACGAGATGGAGCGGCTGCATAAAAGCTGCCGGCGCCTGATCTGGCTGAACCCGTTGCTGCGCTTCGAGGGCTACGAGCCCAAGGCCCAGGGCGCCCAGGCGATCCTGCCGCATGTTGACGATTTCAGGCCGGTGCACAATCTAGAGAGTATCGCCGAGCTCGGCGCCGTCCTCGGCCGCCAACCCACCCGCCGTCTCGAAGCTGCCGGATCCTACGCCGAGTTGATGGCCGGGCGCGGCGGGGCTTGAGCGGGTGTGGTAGAAGTTGATGCGGGAGAGCAGCCCCCTCCCTAGCCCTCCCCCTTTCGGGGAGAGGGGACAGTCGCGATCTGCCCCCTCCACCGCTTGCGGGGGAGGGCTAGGGAGGGGGAAGACGCGATATATGAGAGAGGCACCGAACCATGGATCGCAGCGAACAGGACGTCATCGACCAGGCGCTGGCCTGGCGGAGCGAAGGCCGCAGGGTGGCACTGGCCACCGTCATCGCGACCTGGGGCTCCTCCCCGCGTCCCGTGGGCAGCCAGCTGGCGGTCGACGAGGCCGGCCAGATGGTCGGCTCCGTCTCCGGCGGCTGCATCGAGGGCGCGGTGGTGAAGGAAGCGCAGGAGATCATGGCCGGCGCCAAGCCGCGGCTGCTCGATTTCGGCATCACCAACGAGCAGGCCTGGGAGGTCGGGCTCGCCTGCGGCGGCAAGCTGCAGGTCTATGTCGAGGCCGTGGAATGAAGGAGGCCCTGCTCCGCCGGCTGGTCGCCGACCGCCAGCATCACCGGCCGGTCGGGCTGGTGACCGATCTCGCCAGCGGCCAGCAATTGCTGCTGCATCCCGACGATGCGACGGGCGACCTGAAGCTTGCGCCCGAAGCCCTGGAGCAGGCGCGGCGCCGGCTCAAGGCCGATCGCAGCGGCCTGCTCGACGTTCCCGGCCGGCAATTGTTCCTCCAGGCCACCATGCCCGCCCCGCGCCTGATCCTGGTGGGTGCGGTCCATATCTCGCAGGCCTTGGCGCCGATGGCGGCGCTTGCCGGCTACAGCGTCACCGTGGTCGATCCGCGGCGCTCCTTTGCGACCGATGCGCGGTTTCCCGACGTAACCTTGACCTCCGATTGGCCCGATGAAGCGCTCGAGCGGCTCGCGCCCGATGTCCGCACCGCCGTCGTGACGCTGACGCATGATCCGAAGCTCGACGACGCGGCCCTCACGGTCGCGCTCAAATCGCCGGCGTTCTATATCGGCTCGCTCGGCAGCAAGAAGACCCATGGGGCCAGGCTCAACCGCCTGACCCGCGCCGGCTTCAACGAAACCGATCTCGCGCGCATTCATGGGCCGGTCGGGCTGTCGATCAACGCGATGTCGCCGGCCGAGATCGCGGTCGCGATCCTGGGCCAGATCACGCAAGTCCGCCGCGCCGGCGCCAAGGGGCCCGTGGGCGGCGAAGCGCCCGCCTCGGAGCATGCGGCGTGATCTTTGCCAGCCTTCCCGTGAACGAAGCCGAAGGCGCGCTGCTGGTCCATAGCATCAAGATGGGCAAGATGGCGTTCCGCAAGGGCCGCAAGCTTTCGCCCGACGATCTGCGCGCGCTCAGCGACGCAGGCATCGAGCGCGTCACGGTCGTCCGCTTCGAGCCGGGCGATGTCGCCGAGGACGAAGCCGCCCGCAAGATCGCCACGGCCGTCTGCGGCGAGAATCTCGAGGTGGCGGCGCCCTTCACCGGCCGTTCCAACCTGATCGCCAAGCGCCATGGCCTGCTGGTGATCGACCGGCCGCGGCTCGACCAGCTCAATGCAGTGGATGAAGCGGTGACCCTCGCCACCCTGCCCGCCTTCGACCTGGTGGCGCCGGGCGACATGGTGGCGACCGTCAAGATCATCCCCTTCGCGGTGCCGGGCGAAGCGCTCGAGCGCTGCCTCTGGACGGTCGCGGGCGAGCCGCTCCTGCGCGTGGCGACCTTGCGGCCCCGCGCCATCACCCTGATCCAGACCCGCCTGCCAGGCCTCAAGGAAAGCGTCATCGACAAGACGGTCGCCATCATGAACGACCGGCTCGCAGGCCTTGGCAGCGAGCCCGCGCGCGACCGCCGCTGCCCGCATGACGAGGCGGCCCTCATGGCGGAAATCGACACGGCCCTCAAAAGCGGCTCGGAGATGGTGCTGATCGCCGGCGCCTCGGCCATCACCGACCGGCGCGATGTGCTGCCCGCCGCGATTACGCGCGCCGGCGGCACGGTCGATCATTTCGGCATGCCGGTCGATCCCGGCAATCTGATGCTGCTGGCCCATATCGGCGACAAGCCGGTATTGGGCCTCCCCGGCTGCGTGCGATCGCCCAAGCTCAACGGCTTCGACTGGGTGCTGCAGCGTCTGATGGCGGATCTCCCCGTGACGCGCCAGGACATCATGGCGATGGGCACCGGCGGCCTGCTCAAGGAGATCCCGACCCGTCCGCAGCCCCGCGCCGCCAACGAGACCCTGGCACCGCGCGCCGCCAAGGTCGCGGCGATCGTGCTGGCGGCTGGCCGTTCGAGCCGCATGGGCAGCGCCAACAAGCTGATGGCCGAGCTCGATGGCAAGCCCTTAGTGAACCATGCCGTCGATGCTGCGCTCGCGACGCGCGTCGAGCGCGTCATCGTGGTGACCGGCCATGAGTCCGAACGGGTGCGCCAGACCCTCACGGGCCGCAAGGTCGAGTTCGTCCATAACCCTGACTATGCCAGTGGCATCGCCAGCTCGCTCGCGGCCGGACTGGCGGCGCTGAAGGACAGCGCCATCGACGGCGTGCTGGTGCTGCTGGGCGACATGCCGCGCATCGCGCCGACGCAGCTCGACCGGCTGATCTCCGCCTTCAATCCGGTCGAGGGCCGCGCCATCTGCGTTCCGACCTTCAACGGCAAGCGCGGCAACCCGGTGCTTTGGAGCCGGCGCTTCTTCGAGCCCATGGCGCATCTCAAGGGCGATGTGGGCGCGCGGCATCTGATCGCCGAGAATGGCGAGCTCGTCGCCGAGGTCGCCATGCCCGACGACGCGGTCCTGACCGATGTCGATACGCCCCAGGCCCTCGAGGCGCTGCGCCGGCAGGAAGGCAAGAGCGGCGGGGATCGAACCGCATGAGAGCGCCAAAAACCTTCGATCCCGAAGACTGCCGCTCGCAATTTCCGATCCTGACCGAGCCGCCGGGCGGCCTGCCGCTGCATTATCTGGACAATGCCGCCTCGGCGCAGCTGCCGGCGGCGGTGCTGATGGCCGTGCGCCGTCACGAGACCATGGCGCGGGCCAATGTCGCGCGCGGCGTCCATCAGCTGGCCGAGGCCGCGACCGCGGCCTATGAGGATGCGAGAAGCGCCGTCGCCGATTATCTCGGTGTCCCCGATCGGGAAGAGATCATCTTCACCGGCGGCACCACCGCCTCGATCAATCTGGTGGCCACCAGCTTCGGCGAGAGCCTGGGGCCCGGCGACGAGATTCTGGTCAGCGAGCTCGAGCATCATAGCAATCTCGTGCCCTGGCAGATGCTGGCGACGCGCCGCGGCGTGACGCTCAAGGTTCTGCCCGTGACCGACGAGGGCCGGCTCGATCTCGAGCGGCTGCCGGCATTTGTGAGCAAGCGCACGCGATTGATCGCGCTGACCCACGGCTCCAATGTGACCGGTGCGGTGACCGATATCGGGCCGATCGTGGCCGCGGCCCGCAGCGTCGGCGCCAAGGTGCTCATCGATGGCGCCCAGCGCGCGCCGCAGGGACCGCTCGATCTGCCGGCGCTCGGCATCGATTTCTACGCTTTCTCCGGCCACAAGCTCTATGCGCCCAATGGCGTCGGCGTGCTGTGGGGCCGGCGCGAGCTGCTCTCGGCGATGCCGCCCTTCATGGGCGGCGGCGGCATGATCGCGCAGGTCGATCTCGACATGGGCACGAGCTTCGCCGACATCCCACGCCGCTTCGAGGCCGGCACACCACCGATCGCGCAGGCCGTGGGCCTCGGCGCCGCCGTCCGTTGGGCCAAGGCACTGGACTGGGCTGGCGTCGCCCAGCATGAGGCCCGCCTCACCGGCCGCATCCTCGACGGGCTCGGCGCCCTCAAAGGCGCCCGCGTGATCGGCCCGACCGGGCTGCAGGGGCGGCTCGGTGTCGTTTCCTTCACGCTCGACGGGATTCATCCGCACGATCTCTGCCAATGGCTCGACCGCAAGGGCGTGGCCCTGCGCGGCGGCCATCACTGCGCGCAGCCCTTGGCCAAGCGTTTCGGCGTCGCCGGCACCACCCGTGCCAGCCTCGCGCCCTACAACAACGATGCGGATATCGATGCCCTGCTCGCCGGGCTCGATGACGCACTGAAAAGGTTTCGATGACCGACGAGCTTTATCACGAGAAGCTGACGCAGCGCGCCGAAGCGGGACGCGCGTTTGGACGGCTGGAGCAGCCCGACAAAAGCGTGACGCTCGACAATCCGCTCTGCGGCGATCGCGTCACCATCGATCTGAAGATTGTCGATGGCCAGGTCGCGGCAGCCGGCCATCGCACCCGCGGCTGCCTGCTCTGCGAGGCCGCATCCGCTTTGATCGTCGAGCAGGCCCCTGGCGCTTCCCTCGCTGCGCTGGCGGGCCTCACCGACCGGGTGCGCCATTTCCTGCAGAAGGACGGTCCGGCACCCTCGGGCTGGAGCGCGGTCGAGGAATTCGCGCCCGTGCGCAAGGTGCGAAGCCGGCAGGACTGCGTCCTCCTGCCCTTCCGCGCCCTCGCCCAGGCCGTCAGGGTGTGACCCTAGCGGCTGCCGGACTCCGCCGTCGATGAGGCGCGTTTCTTCCAATCTCCCGTCGTGTTCCACCAGCGGTTGGGATTGTCGCGGTCGTCGAGGCCTTTGGAACGGCTGGCCAGGATGTTCTGGATCCGGATCACAGGCTCCTGATAGCTGTGGGTTTGGAAGATCGCTTCGATGACCTCGTCGACCAGCGGTTGCTCGGGCGACAGCTCGAAACACAGCTCGACGGTGCCCGGCCGCTTTCGCACCTCCGTCTCCGGCCCGGCCGCAGCGCCTTCGAGCGGGCGGTACCATTCGATTCCAGCGCCGGACTGATAGGCGTTGCAGTCATATTTGCCCATGACGAGGGGCGCGATCTTGATCACCGCCGCCATGATGCGGTCCACATCGTCCGGTGGCGCCAGAAGGGTCAGGAGCAGCATCGGCTCCATTCGCACCGCTCTCGTCTCGAAGCCCCGCGTGATCATTCGCCCGTTCCCCATCGAAATTTGAAGATGGGAAGATCGTGAACGAACGCTGCTGACAGCGCTGTGTCAGCAGCGTTCGTCAGCGCCGGTCCGCCAGGGTGGCCACCGCCACGCCGACGATGACCAGCACCGCCGCCAGTATGTCGAGCCCGGTCAGGGGTTCGGCGAGGATCGCCACCGCCAGCAGGATCGTGATCACCGGGCTCAAGGTCCCGATCATCGAGTTGGCCTGGGCCGAGATCCGCTGCAGCGCCGCGTTCATGAAGAAGGACGGGACGATCGTGCCGCCGATCGCGAGCGCCACGCCGAGCATCCAGATATGCGGGGTCAGGACCAGCTGGCTCATCGGATGCATCAACAGGAACTGGACGATCACCACGACCGAGGCGGCGCTCATCGCCACGCAGGTGAAGAGCCGCGGGCCCATTTCCAGGATGATGGTCTTGGCGAAGAGCTGGTAGAGCGCGAAGCAGATGCCCGCGCCCATCACGAAGCCCGCCCCGAGCGCCGCGTCCTCGCCGAGCAGCGAGAAGTCGCGCAGGAACAGCAGCAGCAACCCGCCATAGCTGATGGTGAAGGCCGCCAGCGATTTGAGCTTGATCGGCTGGCGGAAGAAGAACGCGCCGAACAGCATGACGAAGAACGGATATGTGAAGAGGATCAGCCGCTCGAACTGCGCCGAGATCAACTCGAGTCCCTTGAAGTCGAGATAGCTCGAGAGCCAGTAGCCGAGCGCGCCGACCAGGGCCGCACGCAGGATCAGCCGGCTGTTCACATGATCGAAGGGGCCGCGCCGCGAGGGCATCAACGCATGGAGCCCGATCGCGAGATAGACCGGCAGCGACAGGATCATGCGCACCGCCAGCAGGGTCTCGGCATCCACCCCTTCGGCATAGGCGAGCTTCACGATGATCGCCTTGGTCGCGAACAGCGTCGCGCCGGTGCAGGCGAGCGCATAACCGATCCAGAGCGCACCGCCGATGACAGGACGCGACGGCGCTTTCTCGGCGGTAGCGGCCGCAGCAGCGGCGGAGTTGGAAGGAGAGGACATCACGCGATCATTCATGACTTCGGACGGGGAAAGGTCCCGGGAACGATCGCGGAGGAAGGGAGAGATCCGGCCCCCGCGAGATTCGCGAGACCGGATGAGGACGTCAAAACATCAAACGCCGTTCCGGCCGCGCCAGGCGGAGCCGAGCCAAAGCTGACGAATTCGGGCGCTGAGGACGGAACGGATCATGACGGTTCCAGCGATAACATGGGCCGCCGCCGCCGCGCCATGCCAATCGCGCGTGACTGCCCTTCGCAAATGCGGAGCCCTCTTTCCGCCCCCTCACGCAGCGAGGGGGAGGGTTGCGCAGGGTTAGTCGGAGCAAAGCGGAGACTTAGCCAAAGCTGGGAGAGGGTGACCTTCCTGGCGCGCACCGCACCCCTCACCCCCCATTGCTTCGCAATGGGCCCCTCCCTCTCCCCACACGGTGGGGAGAGGATAAGAAGACTCCTACTCCGTGACGCTCGCTTCCCGCGCCATGTCGCGTTGGCGGAAGGCGAGGAAGCTGCGCACCGCGCTCAGGCCGTCGGTTTCGCACCAGGTCCGGTGGCCACCGAGGCTATGGTCCATGTATTGGTAGTCGGCCCGGACCGCCGCCCAGACCCGGATCCGCCATTCGATCGCGGCCGGCATCCCGCTCCAGGCGCGCAAGAACTGGACCTTGCGGCGGAACCCGTCCGTTACCTCGTCGGTGATGAAGCCGCAATATTCGATGACGTTGGCGCCGTAATAGGTCTCGCGCCAGGCGGCATATTGCTGATCATGCTCGGAGGAGCCGGCCCGGGCGCCGTTGGCGGCGACGCCGGCCAGCCAGACGGCCAGCAACAGACCCAGGCCTGCGCGACCCCTTTTGCCCATGGCCCGAGTGTGGGACCGGTCCGCCCTTCTGGCAATCCCACCCTCCCAACCATGTCTTGCCAATCGCGCAACGACCGCGCAGGCTTCAAGGATCGGAAAGGCGCAGGCGTCAGCGGCATCGGGCATGGCACAACGAATCATCGACCGCCTCGCGCGTGGAAGTCTCAGTCTCCTCCTGTTCCTGACCTTCATCTTCCTCGCCAGCTGCGCCGACCTCGAAGAGCACCGCGTCGGCTCGCTGGTCGAGCATGCGCCCACGCCCGAGACGCTGCAGGTTTGCCACGGCAGCAACTGCCGCATCGAAACTGCCGTCAGGCTCGACGGGAACGACTGGAACAGCGTCCGTGCCTTGTTCGAGCCCCCCGCCACGACCGCGAGCGCGGAGCGCCAGCGTATCGCCAATGCGATCGGCTTGATGGAGCGGCTCGTGGCACCCCAGGCCGGTACCGCCAAGGATGTCGGCCGCAACCTCGCCGTTGTCGATCAAGCGGGGCAGCTCGACTGCGTCGACGAGGCGGTCAACAGCTCGACCTATTTGCATCTGATCGAATCCGCCGGCCTGCTGCGATTTCACGCCGTCGAGACGCCGGCGCATCGGGGCGGCGTGATCCTGGCGCACAACACCGCCGTGGTCCGCGACCTCGCGACCGATCAGCGCTATGCGGTCGATTCCTGGTTCTACGACAACGGCGCGCCGGCGGTGGTGCTGCCGCTGCAGACCTGGCTCAATGGCTGGGAGCCGGGCGACAGCGCCCCGCTCGCCGGCAGCGGCGCTCCCGGCGATACCCAGTCGAGCGCCAGCGCGCCTTAGAGAGCCGTCATAGCCGGCCACCCTGGCGATTTGCTACGCTCGCCCTCCGCCACCCGAAGGAGGCCCCTCGCGCCCATGACCGATCAACCGCGCCGTCTGGCCGTGCTCATCGATGCCGAGAATGCGCAAGCGGCCCTCCTCAACGAGCTCTTCGCGGAGATCGCCAAATATGGCGTGGCCAGCGTGAAGCGCGCCTATGGCGACTTCACCAGCAGCCATCTCAACCCCTGGAAGGCGGCCTTGCTCAAGCACTCGATCAAGCCGGTGCAGCAGTTCAACAACACGGTCCGGAAGAATGCGAGCGACATCGCGCTCGTGATCGACGCGATGGATCTGGTGCATTCCAAGCGCTTCGACGGATTCTGCATCGTCTCGAGCGACAGCGACTTCACCGGCCTCGCCAGCCGCATCCGCGAAGAAGGTCTTACGGTCTATGGCCTCGGCGAGAAGAAGACGCCCTCCTCCTTCGTCGAGGCTTGCGACAAATTCATCTACACCGAGATCCTGAAAGGGCCGGCCCGGACCAGCGCCGGCAAGAAGGAGACGGCACCCGCCCCCAAGGCCGTGGCTCTCCCGTCGGAAATCCTGACCATCCTGCAGGATGCGGTGGATTCCGCGAGCGACGATTCCGGCTGGGCCAATCTCGGCCGTGTCGGCCATATCGTCGGCAACCGCCTGCCCGATTTCGATTCCCGCAGCTATGGGCAGAAGACGCTGACCTCGCTGCTCGAAGCGAGCGGCGATTTCGAGCTGCAGCGCCGCGGCCCCAAAGGCGGCCAGCAGCATGTGGTCGTGCGGGTGAAGCCCAAGCGCTAGGCCAGCCCCTCGAAAGCGCGAACGCCGGGACGATTTTTTCCGCCACTTTGTACGATTGCCTATCCTCCCCCGCTCTGGAACACTGGCGCGCTTTTTCGCCGCCCCAGGCTCGCCGGGACATCGGGCATTGTCCTGCGACAAGGGCTTTTCAGACTCCGCGCCCCTGCAAGGAATCCACTGATGAAATTGATCCCCATTTCCCAGGTGAAGACGGTCGCCGTGATCGGCGTCGGGCTGATCGGCGCCGGCTGGACCGCCTGGTATCTGTCGCGCGGCTTTGCGGTGCGGGCCAGCGACGCCGACCCGAAGCGCGAGGCCTTCCTGCGCAATTTCGTCAAGGATGCCTGGCCGCTGCTGAAGAAGCTCGGGATGGTGGAGAATGCCGATCCCAGCCGGCTCACCTTTCATACCGATCCGGTCGATGCCGCGCGCGGCTCCGACTTCGTCCAGGAAAATGTGTTCGAGCGGCTGGATCTGAAGCAGGACGTGCTGGCCGCGATCGACGCCGTGCTGCCGCCCGACCGCGTCATCGCCTCCTCGACCTCGAGCTATCCACCGAGCGACCTGCAGGCGAAATGCAAGCATGCCGAACGCGTCGTGGTCGGCCATCCCTTCAACCCGCCGCATCTGATCCCGCTGGTCGAAGTGGTTGGCGGCAAGAAGACCGATCCCGCAGCGGTCGACTGGTCGATGAAATTTTATGATGGCATCGGCAAGAAGGCGATCCTGCTCAAGAAGGAGATCGTCGGCCATTACGTCAACCGCGTACAGGAAGCGATCTTCCGCGAGATGGTGCATTGCGTCGCCGAGGGCATCGTCAGCGTCGAGGATGCCGATATCGGCGTCGCCTACGGCCCGGGCCTGCGCTGGGCCTTCATGGGCCCCGCCTTCACCTATCACATGGCGGGCGGCCCCGGCGGGCTCGCCTACAGCTTCGACCATTTCGGACCGGACATGGAGAAGAACTGGGCCGATCTCGGCAATCCCAAGCTCACGCCCGAGCTGATGAAGACCTTCATCGAGGGCACCAAATCCCAGGCCCATGGCCAGAGCTACCCCGAGCTGGCCGCCTGGCGCGACCGCTGCCTCGTGGCGCTCCAGGGCGCGCTCGACCAGGAAACGAAGAAGAAGTCCTGAGGATGACGATCGAGACGATCTCCGAGCATCGCTGCTTCGGCGGCACCCAGGGCTTCTATCGCCATGCCTCGACGGCCTGCGCCGGGCCGATGCGCTTCTCGGTCTACCGGCCGCCGCAGGCGGCGCGCGGCCATGTGCCGACGCTGTTCTTCCTGGCGGGCCTGACCTGCACGGAAGAGACCTTCATGATCAAGGCCGGCGCGCAGAAGATCGCGGCCGAGCTCGGCATCATGCTGGTGGCGCCCGACACCAGCCCGCGCGAGCCGCGGCTGCCCGGCGACGATGCGGATTGGGATTTCGGCCAGGGCGCCGGCTTCTATCTCGACGCGACCCAGGCGCCCTGGGCCGCGCATTACCGCCTGCATGACTATGTCTCGCGCGAGCTGCCGGAGATCGTCGAGAAGATCTTCCCCGCCGACCCCAGGCGCTTCGGCATCTTCGGCCATTCGATGGGCGGCCATGGCGCGCTGGTGCTGGGTCTGCGCCACCCCCAGCGCTTCCGTTCGCTCTCGGCCTTCGCGCCGATCTCGAGCCCGTCGCAGGTACCCTGGGGCATCAAGGCCTTCACCAATTATCTCGGGCCCGACCGCGCGACATGGGCCGAATGGGACGCGAACGCGCTGGTGCGCAAGCGCCCCTACGGCCGGCCGATCCTGATCGACCAGGGTCTCGCCGACAAATTCCTCGAGACCCAGCTCAAGCCCGAACTCTTCGAAGCCGCCTGCGAGACCGCCGGCCAGAAACTCATGCTGCGCCGGCATGAGGGTTACGACCATGGCTACTATTTCATCGAGAGTTTCATCGAAGACCATCTCCGCCACCACGCGGCCGCGCTGGCGGGGTGAATTGAGGGCGAATAAAACCAAGCCCCCTCCCCTTGCGGGAGGGGGTAGGGGGAGGGA
>NZ_JBOHKS010000120.1:0-3315 GCF_050729195.1 Hypericibacter sp. | reverse complement strand
GCGCGATACATCGCCTGGTCGGCGCGCCGGAGGCCCGCCTCCATCGGCTCGTCGAGATCGGCCAGCGTCACGCCCAGGCTGATGGTGACGGGAATCAGCTCGTTGCCGACCGTGATCGGCTTCTCGGCGATCGATTTGCGCAGGCGATCGCTGACCGAGACGGCGGCCTCGTAGCCGACCTCGGGCATCGCCACGAAGAATTCCTCGCCGCCCAACCGCACCACCATGTCGAAGCTGCGCAGGTTCGCCGTCAGGCGCCGCGCGACCTCCTTCAGCACCTCGTCGCCCGCCGCATGGCCATGGCGGTCATTAACCAGCTTGAAATGATCGATATCGCCGACGATGAGCGAGAGCGGTTTGCCCGAGCTGCCGGTGCGGCGCATCAGCTCGGCCAGATGCTGCTCCATATAGCGGCGGTTGTTGAGGCCGGTGAGACTGTCGATGAGCGCCAGCGAAAGGCCG
Organism: Hypericibacter sp.; assembly: GCF_050729195.1. NCBI lineage: Bacteria > Pseudomonadati > Pseudomonadota > Alphaproteobacteria > Rhodospirillales > Dongiaceae > Hypericibacter > Hypericibacter sp. The sequence continues at coordinate 2,853 of NZ_JBOHKS010000120.1, read as the reverse complement.
CGCTCGTAATGGCGGCGCAGCAGGTCGTAATAGCGCGAGCGGCGCACCTGGGTGCGGGCGCGGGCGTGGAGCTCGCTGCCGTCGATCGGCTCGACCAGATAGTCCGTGGCGCCGATATCGAGCGCCTTGGCCAGTTCCGGCGCGTCGATCGAGCCGACGATCACCAGGATCGGCATCTGCCGCGTGCCTTCATAGGCGCGCAGCTGCGAGCAGATCCTCAAGCCCTCGGAGGCGCCGATGGCGAAATCGACGATCACCAGGTCGAAGGTCTCGCTGCGCGCGCGCTGGACCGCCTCGGGGCCCGCCGGCAGCAGCAGCGTGTCGTTCTGGTCCTGGGCCAGGGTCTGGGTCACCCGGTCGGCGGTGTCGCCGGGCCTGGCAATCAGCAGCACGCGGGCATGGCCATGCTCGACCTCGCCGTCGGCGGGCGTGCCGTCGATATTGAAGCGGTTCCAGACCGCCTCGCGCACGCGCCACTCGTCCATCATCAGCTTGAGACGCAGCAGCGAGCGCACCCGGGCGAAGAGCGCCAGGTCGTTGACCGGCTTGGTGAGGAAATCGTCGGCGCCGGCTTCGATGCCGCGCACGCGATCCGAGACGTCGGAGAGCGCCGTGACCATCACGACCGGCAGATGGGCGAAGCGTCCGTCGGCGCGGATGCGCCGGCAGACCTCGAACCCGTCCATCTCGGGCATCATCACGTCGAGCAGGATGATGTCGGGCGGGGATTGCTCGATCTTCGCGAGCGCGTCGGGACCGTTCTCGGCGAGTTCGACGTCGAAATACTCGGCCGAGAGCTTGGCCTCCAGGAGCCGCCGGTTGGCGGCCACATCGTCGACGACGAGGACGCGTCCTGACATCGCGCGCCCGGCCCTACCGCAGGAACCTTTCGACGGTGCTCAGGAACTGAGCCACCGAGATCGGCTTGGCGATATAGGCCTCGCAGCCGCCCTGAAGGATTTTCTCTTCGTCGCCCTTCATGGCGAAGGCCGTGACCGCGATCACGGGGATCGCGCGCAGATCGTCGTCCTCCTTGATCCATTTCGTGACCTCCAGCCCCGAGACCTCGGGCAGCTGGATGTCCATGAGGATCAGATCCGGCCGGTGCTGGCGCGCCAGCTTCAGCGCTTCCATGCCGTCGCGGGTTTGAAGGATGTTGTAGCCATGCGCTTCCATCAGATCGTGGAAGAGCTTCATGTTGAGCTCATTGTCTTCGACGATGAGCACGGTCTTCCCGGCGCCGCTTCGGCGCGGTGCATCCGCGGAAGGAAATTCGCGTATCGTGTCGTTCATGCCGCCCCCAGACGCCCAGCAGGGGTCAGTGCGAATGCCGGGGCCCATCCCTGTCTGGACCCCGTTACTGACGTTCCCATGAAGGCCAGGACATCTCTTAACGCATAACCCCGGCATCGTTAATATTTTGTTGATCGCGGATGTTTTCAACGGCGGGCAAGCCCTCGAAAACCCGCGGAAATCCGGGCTTGGCCGAAGATAGGGGCCGATTCCGGCCACAGCTTCCGAAAAAGAACCCCCGCGAGGCCGCATCGGAGCCGTTTCGGGACGATATCAGGGGACGATGAGCACGGGTGAGGACCAAGCTGTGACGAGCGATGGCGGCGCCGCCAAGCCCCAAACCACGGGGCGGGCGCGGATCGGGGTCGATCTCGGCGGCACCAAGATCGAGGCCATCCTCCTCGGGGCCGCCGGCGAGGTCCTCGAGCGGCGGCGCGTCGCGAGCCCGCGCGGCAATTACGAGGCGACGCTCGATGCCGTCGCGGCGCTGGTGCGCCAACTCGAAGAGGCCTTGGCCACGCGCCATGGTGGGCCCGCCCGGCGGCTCAGTGTCGGTGTCGGGATCCCGGGCGCCCTCTCGCCCGCCACGGGGCTGGTCAAGAACGCCAACTCGACCTGGCTCATCGGCAAGCCGCTCGATCGAGATCTGGAGCAGCGCCTGGCGCGGCCGGTGCGGGTGGCGAACGATGCCAACTGCTTCGCCGTTTCGGAAGCGGTCGATGGCGCCGGGGCCGGTGCACGCCTTGTCTTCGGCGTGATCCTCGGCACCGGAGTCGGCGGCGGGATCGCGATCGAGGGCCGGCCCTTGCTGGGCGCGAACGCCATCGCCGGCGAATGGGGCCACAATCCCCTGCCCTGGCCGAAAGCGGGCGAGCTGGAGGGACGGCGCTGCTATTGCGGCCGCGAGGGCTGCATCGAGACCTTCCTCTCCGGCCCTGCGTTCGAAAGCGAATATCGCCGGGCGTCGGGCCGGACGCTGGTCGCGGCCGAGATCGCCAAGGCGGCGTCTTCCGGAGAACAGGATGCCGAAGCCGCGATGGCGCGCTACGAGGAGCGGCTCGCGCGCGGCCTTGCCCATGTCATCAATCTGCTCGATCCCGAAGTCATCCTGCTGGGCGGCGGGCTCTCGAACCTGACGCGCCTCTATGACAATGTCCCAAGGCTCTGGGGCCGCTTCGTCTTCTCCGATCGCGTCGACACGCGGCTCCTGCCGCCGCTGCATGGCGATTCCTCCGGCGTGCGCGGCGCCGCCTGGCTCTGGCCGCCGGACCCGGAAGAGGGAGCGCCTTGAAGAAGCGCGCAGATAGTAGGACTTTCACGCCCCCTCCCCTTGCGGGAGGGGGTAGGGGGAGGGGAGCGACAGACACAAGTCCGTCACGGAGCCATGGACCACATCCCGTTCGCCGCAGGCACTTCTCTCGTCGCCTGCGAAATTCGGCGCCTCCGCAGAAACGACAGACGGATCCTGTTCCTTTGGTGAAGGGACGCGTGTGGCACCCCTCCCCCTACCCCCTCCCGCAAGGGGAGGGGGCGTGAAAGTCCTACTATCTGCGCGCTTCT
>NZ_JBOHKS010000119.1:0-7267 GCF_050729195.1 Hypericibacter sp. | reverse complement strand
ACGATGGCGAAGGCGAAATTCGAGCGGAACAAGCCGCACTGCAACATTGGGACGATCGGTCACGTCGACCATGGGAAGACGTCTTTGACGGCGGCGATCACGAAGGTGCTGGCGGAGACGGGCGGGGCGACGTTCATGGCCTACGACCAGATCGACAAGGCGCCGGAAGAGAAGGCGCGCGGGATCACGATCAACACGGCGCATGTGGAGTATGAGACGAAGGCCCGTCACTACGCGCATGTGGACTGCCCGGGCCATGCCGACTATGTGAAGAACATGATCACGGGCGCCGCGCAGATGGACGGTGCCATCCTGGTGGTCTCGGCGGCGGACGGCCCGATGCCGCAGACGCGCGAGCATATCCTGCTGGCGCGCCAGGTCGGCGTTCCGGCGCTGGTGGTGTTCCTGAACAAGTGCGACATGGTCGACGACCCGGAGCTTCTGGAGCTGGTGGAGCTCGAGGTTCGCGAGTTGCTGACGTCGTACAATTTCCCCGGCGACACCATTCCGATGGTGCGCGGCTCGGCGCTGTGCGCGCTGGAGAACCGGGAACCGGCGATGGGTCACGACGCGATCCTGCAGCTGATGAAGGCGGTTGACGAGCATATCCCGCAGCCTGAGCGCGCGAAGGACCGTCCGTTCCTGATGCCGATCGAGGACGTGTTCTCGATCTCGGGCCGCGGCACGGTGGTGACGGGCCGGATCGAGCGCGGCTCGGTCAAGGTCGGCGACGAAGTGGAGATCGTGGGTCTGCGTCCGACGACGAAGACGATCGTCACGGGCGTGGAGATGTTCCGCAAGCTGCTGGATTACGGCGAGGCTGGCGACAACATCGGCGCTCTGTTGCGCGGCACGAAGCGCGAGGAAGTGGAGCGCGGCCAGGTTCTGTCGAAGCCGGGTGCGATCACGCCGCACACGAAGTTCAAGGCCGAGGCCTACATCCTGACGAAGGAGGAGGGTGGCCGTCACACGCCGTTCTTCTCGAACTACCGCCCGCAGTTCTACTTCCGGACGACGGACGTGACGGGGACGGTGGTTCTGCCGGCGGGCACGGAAATGGTGATGCCGGGCGACAACATCGCGATGGAGGTGCATCTGATCGCGCCGATCGCGATGGATGAAGGCCTGCGCTTCGCCATCCGCGAGGGTGGTCGTACCGTCGGCGCCGGCGTCGTCGCCTCCATCATCGAATAAGGCGCTTTAGGAGCAAGGACTGCAGCCGTAAGCGGGGAACGGCATCCTCGATCAGAGAGCCGGAACCTCGAGATGGGAACCGGCCCGCGGGTCTTAGGAGTGTAGCTCAATTGGCTAGAGCACCGGTCTCCAAAACCGGGGGTTGGGGGTTCGAGTCCCTCCACTCCTGCCACCGCCCGGACTAAACGGGCACCGCGATCGGTTCAAGGTTCGAATGGAAGGCATGGCGAAGATCAACCCGTTAGAGTTTGCCCGGCAAGTCCGCCAGGAAGTCGGCAAGGTCACATGGCCGACCCGCAAGGAAACCGCCATCACGACAGCGATGGTGTTCGCGATGGTGGTGCTTGCCGCCATTTTCTTCTTCCTCGTGGATCAGGTGCTGGCCCTGGTGATGCGCTACGTAATCGGGTTGGGGGGCTGACGATGGCTCAGCGTTGGTACGTGGTGCATGTCTATTCGGGGTTCGAGCGCAAGGTCGCGCAATCGATCCGCGAGCAGGCGCAGCAGGCCGGCATGACCGAGATCGAGGAAGTGCTGGTGCCGACCGAAGAGGTCGTCGAGGTGCGCCGCGGCTCGAAGGTCAATGCCGAGCGCAAGTTCTTCCCCGGCTACGTGCTGGTGAAGATGGATATGACCGACGAGAGCTGGCACTTGGTGAAGAACACGCCAAAGGTCACCGGCTTCCTCGGCGGCAAGGGTCGTCCGTCGCCGATTTCCGATGCGGAGGCGGAGCGGATCCAGAATCAGGTGAAGGAAGGCATCGAGCGTCCGAAGCGTTCGGTGGTGTTCGAGGTGGGCGAGCAGGTTCGCGTCGCGGACGGTCCCTTCACCTCGTTCAATGGGCTGGTGGAGGAAGTGGACGAAGAGCGCGGGCGCCTCAAGGTTGCCGTGTCGATCTTCGGTCGCGCCACGCCGGTCGAACTCGAATACTCGCAGGTCGAGAAGCTCTGAGCTTTCTCGGCCTGGAGGATTGGCGCCGCATCTCGGGGCAGTTGTCCGGATGCGGCTTTGGTGCGGGAGGCCTGGCCAGGGCCGATCAACCGCGCGCCTTGGGGGTCCGCACGGGACCCAACGGACCGGCCGACGTGATTTCGGCGGGCCTGCGCGATGCAGGAGAGAACTGAGGTAGGAACATGGCAAAGAAGATCGAAGGCTATATCAAGCTGCAGATCCCGGCCGGGAAGGCGAATCCCTCGCCGCCGGTGGGTCCGGCACTGGGCCAGCGCGGCCTGAACATCATGGAGTTCTGCAAGCAGTTCAACGCTGCGACCCAGAGCATGGAAGCGGGAATGCCGATTCCGGTGGTCATCACCGCGTTCTCGGATCGCTCCTTCACCTTCATCACCAAGACCCCGCCCGCGAGCTACTTCCTGCTCAAGGCGGCCGGCATCGAGAAGGGCGCCCAGACCACGGGCCGCGGCTTCGTCGGCAAGGTGACGATGGCGCAGGTTCGCAAGATCGCCGAACAGAAGATGAAGGACCTGAACGCCCATGACGTCGACGCGGCCGCCCAGATGATCAAGGGCACCGCGCGCTCGATGGGCCTCGAGGTGGTGGGGTAAGCCATGGCAACGGGAAAGAGACTGCGCAAGGCTTATGAAGGCATCGACCGCGACGCGTTCTATGCCATCAACGATGCCGTGAAGATCATCAAGGGCAACGCGACCGCGAAGTTCGACGAGACCATCGAGATCTCGCTCAACCTCGGCATCGATCCGCGTCATGCCGACCAGAACGTGCGTGGCGTGGTGCAGCTGCCTCACGGCACCGGCAAGTCGCTGCGCGTGGCCGTGTTCGCCAAGGGCGACAAGGCCAAGATCGCCAAGGATGCGGGCGCCGATATCGTCGGCGCCGAGGACCTGGCGGAGAAGGTCAATGCCGGCCAGATCGAGTTCGATCGGGTCATTGCCACGCCGGACATGATGGCGCTGGTGGGCCGTCTCGGTAAGGTGCTGGGCCCGCGCGGCCTGATGCCGAACCCGAAGCTCGGCACCGTCACCAACGACGTCGCCGAGGCGGTCAAGGCCACCAAGGGCGGCCAGGTCGAGTTCCGCGCCGAGAAATCGGGGCTGATCCATGCCGGTATCGGCAAGGCCAGCTTCAGCGAGGCGGCGATCGCCGACAACGTGAAGGCGTTCGTGGGCGCGATCAATCGCGCCAAGCCGGCCGGTGCGAAGGGCACCTTCCTCAAGAAGGTCTCCATCAGCTCGACCATGGGCCCGGGCGTGAAGCTCGACGTGGCGACGGTCGTCGGCTGAATTTCTTCGGTTCGTCGGGCCGTCCCCTTCGCGGGCGGCCCTTCGAGCCGCGTTTGAATACCGGCGGACCGGATCCCTTCGGGGAGACGGGATGTCGGGAAGGTCGGACGAGATCCCTCGGGATCGAAGCCGGCCGCACCTGTCCGAGACTGCGGGTGCCCTGAAGCGGCCTGACAGGGGTCGTTAAGGGCTTAATCCGGTGGGACTGGTTCCCACACCCTGCATAGACGGGAGAACGAGTTTCAGAGCGGCAGCAAAGGCAGTCCCGTCGGGTCGCCTTCTGCCTGCCGCCTCTGGGCTTGAACTTCTGGGACAGGCCGAACCGGACTTCCGGGGACGCCAAGTCACCGGAGGTCCATCGAGCAACCGGGGCTCGAGGGCCGATCACGAGAGTGATCGAACCCAAGCGCCCCAAGCGGAGACGATCAGTGGACCGATCCGAAAAACTGGAGCTGATCACCTCGCTGCACAATACGCTGAAGGAAGCCGAACTGGTCGTGGTGACACGCCAGAGCGGCTTGACCGTGGCTGAGGTCACGGACCTGCGGCGTAAGATGCGTGCAGCCGGTGCCGGCTACCGCGTGGCCAAGAATCGGCTCGCTCGTCGCGCTCTCGAAGGCACCAAATTCACGGGCCTGTCTGATCTGCTTACCGGAACCACGGCACTCGCCTATTCCAAGGATCCGGTGGCGGCAGCGAAGGTGGCGATCACCTACGCGAAGGACAACGAGAAGCTTTCCATCGCCGGTGGCGTGTTGGGCAGCCTGGTCCTCGATCCCGAAGGGATCAAGGCCCTCGCCAGCCTGCCGTCGCTCGATGAGCTTCGCGCCAAGCTTGTCGGCTTGCTGCAGACCCCGGCGACGCGTGTCGCCACGGTTCTGGCGGCGCCTGCCGGCCAGTTGGCCCGTGTGTTCAATGCCTACGCGACGAAAGAGAGCAGCGCGTCGTGACGCGCCGCTCAGAGCCAAACCCAGAAAAACGTTCAAGCCTTAGGAGAAGTTGAAATGGCTGATTTGCAGAAGTTGGTCGACGAACTGTCGAAGCTCACCGTCCTCGAGGCGGCCGAGCTCTCGAAGAAGCTCGAAGAGGCGTGGGGCGTGTCGGCTGCAGCACCGGTCGCGGTGGCTGCTGCCGGTGGCGCCGCCGCCGCTGCTCCCGCCGCGGAGCAGACCGAGTTTGCCGTCATCCTCGTCGAGGCTGGCGACAAGAAGATCAACGTGATCAAGGAAGTCCGCGCCATCACCGGCCTCGGCCTCAAGGAGGCCAAGGATCTCGTCGAGGGTGCGCCCAAGACGGTGAAGGACGGCGTGCCGAAGGCGGAAGCCGAGGCGATGAAGAAGAAGCTCGAGGAAGCCGGCGCGAAGGTCCAGCTGAAGTAGTTCAGCTCACTCGCGACGCCGGGTTCCCGGCAGCGAACGACAAGGCCACCGCTCCCGAGACATCGGGAACGGTGGCCGCGTCGCCCGCGAACCGGGAAGGGCCCGTCGGATTTGGGATCGCCGCATCCCCGAGAAATCGAAACGCGGCGCCGGGCACGGATAGGGCCCGGGCGAACGGCGAAAGCCGCCTGGTTCGCGAAAACCTGCCGGTGGGAATCCCCCGAGGGATTCCCGGGCCCGGATGTCGGGCGTGACGCGCGAGGCGAGGACAAGCAATGACGAATTCCTTCACGGGACGTAAGCGGATCCGCAAGTCGTTCGGCCGTATTCCGGAGATCACCCGGATGCCGAACCTGATCGAGGTGCAGAAAAGCTCCTACGATCATTTCCTGCAGATCGGCGTGACCCCGGAACAGCGCGTGAGTGTCGGCCTCCAGGAAGTGTTCCGGTCGGTTTTCCCGATCAAGGACTTCTCCGAGCGGTCGGAACTGCAGTTCGTGCGCTATGAGCTCGAAGAGCCGAAATACGACGTCGAGGAATGCCAGCAGCGCGGCATGACCTTCGCCGCTCCGCTCAAGGTCACCTTGCGCCTCGTCGTGTGGGACGTGGACGAGGAGACCGGTGCGCGCTCGATCCGCGACATCAAGGAGCAGGACGTCTATATGGGCGACATGCCGCTCATGACGGCGAACGGCACCTTCATCGTCAACGGCACCGAGCGCGTGATCGTCAGCCAGATGCACCGTTCGCCGGGCGTCTTCTTCGATCACGACAAAGGCAAGACCCATTCCTCGGGCAAGTATCTGTTCGCGGCCCGCGTGATCCCCTATCGCGGTTCCTGGCTCGATTTCGAGTTCGACGCCAAGGACCTCGTCTATGTCCGTATCGACCGCCGCCGCAAGCTGCCGGTGACGACGCTGTTCATGGCGTTGGCCGGGCAGGCCGTGGTGCAGAAGATCCGCAAAGACGAAGAGATCACCGACGAGGATCGCCGTTTCGGCGGCATGTCGGCCGAGGAGATCCTTGGTTTCTTCTACGGCCAGACCACCTACAACCGGACCAAGAAGGGCTGGCAGACGACCTTCGATCCCGAGCGGATGAAGGGCGTGAAGCTCGCGCATGACCTGATCGACGCGAAGACCGGCAAGGCCGTGGCCGAAGCCGGCACCAAGATGTCGCCGCGCCTCGCCAAGAAGCTCCAGGAAGCGGGCCTCAAGGAGCAGCTGGTGCCGGTGGAGGATCTGGTCGGGCGCTATGTCGCCGCCGATCTGATCAACGAGAAGACCGGCGAGATCTTCATCGAGGCCGGCCATGAGCTGACCGAGAAGCTGGTGGCCGAGCTGGAAGCGGCCGGGATCAACGCGATCCCGGTGCTGGCGATCGATCATGTCAATGTCGGTCCCTATATCCGCAACACGCTGATGGCGGACAAGAACAACTCGCGCGAGGAAGCGCTCATCGACATCTACCGCGTCATGCGTCCCGGCGAGCCGCCGACGCTCGACACGGCCGAGGTGCTGTTCCAGGGCCTGTTCTTCGACTCCGAGCGTTACGACCTCTCGGCCGTGGGCCGCGTGAAGATGAACTCGCGACTCAGCCTCACCACCGAGGATACCGTGCGCGTGTTGCGCAAGGATGACATCCTGCAGATCGTCCGCATGCTGGTCGAGCTGAAGGACGGCCGTGGCGAGATCGACGACATCGACCATCTCGGCAACCGCCGCGTCCGGTCGGTCGGCGAGCTCCTCGAGAACCAGTACCGCATCGGCCTCCTGCGCATGGAGCGCGCGATCCGCGAGCGCATGAGCTCGGTCGAGATCGATTCCGTGATGCCGCACGACCTGATCAACGCCAAGCCGGCGGCGGCGGCGGTGCGCGAGTTCTTCGGTTCCTCGCAGCTCTCGCAGTTCATGGACCAGACCAACCCGCTCTCGGAGATCACGCACAAGCGGCGCCTCTCGGCCCTCGGGCCGGGCGGTCTGACCCGCGAGCGCGCCGGCTTCGAGGTGCGCGACGTGCATCCGACGCATTACGGCCGCATCTGCCCGATCGAGACGCCGGAAGGCCCGAACATCGGCCTGATCAACTCGCTGGCGACCTACGCCCGCGTGAACCAGTACGGCTTCATCGAGAGCCCCTACCGCAAGGTTACGGCCGGCCACGTCAATGACGAGGTCGTCTATCTCTCGGCGATGGAGGAGGGCCGCTACACGGTTGCCCAGGCCAACGCCGCGATCGACGCCAAGGGCAAGTTCGTGTCCGAGCTGGTGCAGTGCCGCAAGGGCGGCGAGTACATCCTCGGCCGTCCCGAGACGATCGACTTCGTCGACGTTTCGCCCAAGCAGATCGTGTCGGTCGCCGCGGCGCTCATCCCGTTCCTCGAGAACGACGACGCCAACCGCGCGCTGATGGGGTCGAACATGCAGCGCCAGGCGG
>NZ_JBOHKS010000118.1:0-22489 GCF_050729195.1 Hypericibacter sp. | reverse complement strand
GCAGCCCTGAGCGGCTCCGTGGTGATGCGAAAGCTCAGACCGGCGGGAGATCGATGAAGCGCCCGACCCGTTCCTCCAGCAGCGCGATCAATTCCGGCTGCATCAAGCGATACTCGTCGGGAATGCCGAGCACGACGATGCGCTTCGAGCGCAGGAGCGGGCCGAACGCCTTGCCGAGCTTCTCTTTGTGAACCGGCTCCATCACCAGGATGAGGTCCGCCCATTCGATCGCCTCGGCCGAGATCGGCGTGTCGGCATCCTTCCTGATGCCAGCCGACTGCGTCTCGATGCCGTCATAGCGCGCGAAGACGGCTTCGGCCGTCGGGCTGCGCCAGCGGTTGCGGCCACAGACGAAAAGCAGCCGCGTCACGCCACGCCCGCCTTCAACCCCGCGATCACCAGCTTCATCACGGCCTTGATGTCGGCTTCGGTGTCGGCGCCGCCGCTGGCGCGGACCATGTAGGGATGATGGAAGCGCAGCGTGGCGCTCAGGACCGCGCGCGCGGCCTGGTTCGCATTCCTGACCTTGAACTCGCCCTGGGCGACGCCGTCGGCGATGATCGTCGTCACCTGGCGGTCGAGCGTCGCCAGATGATGGGCGACCACGTCGCGCGCGGCTTCGGCGACCGCGTGATAGGCCTCGAACAGCTCGGGGTCGTCGAGGATCTTGCGGCGCTTAGCCTTGGCCAGCGCCAGCACCCAGCCTTCGAGCCGCTTGGCGGCCGGGCCCTTCTTCGTCACGAAACCCTCGAGCGGTGCCGAGACCGCGTCGAGCCAGCGCTCGGCCACGGCATCCTGCAGCGCCGCCTTGCTGTCGAAATGGCGGTAGATATTGGCGTGGCTCATATCGAGCGCGCGGGCGACGTCGCTGACCGTGGTCTTGGCGGGACCGTGGCGGCGCAGCAGCGTCTCGGCCGCGTCGAGGATCCGCTCGCGCATGGGGCGGGCGGTGTCGGGTGCGGTGATGGCTTTAGGCAACGGCCTTCCTCTTTCTTCGAAGAGGAAGAAATTGTCGCGCGACGGATCGTATAGGGGTACCCCCCTCCCTAACCCTCCCCCTCAAGGGGGGAGGGGATAGATGTCGGGCGGGCGTGCACTCGATTGGAATCAACATCCGTTTCTCATGGCATGGCTCAGCGCTCGCTGTCGAGCGACTGCATGCCGTGGGCGGGGTAGCGGTCGCCGACCATCGCACCCTTCGGCATCGCCGCTTCGATCTGGGCGAGGTCCTACGGATCGAGCCGGAGCTCCAGCGCCTTCAGCGATTCCGCGAGCTGGGTGCGCTTGCGCGCGCCGATGAGCGGGACGATGTCGGCGCCCTGATGCAGCACCCAGGCGATCGCGATCTGGGTGGGCGTGACGCGCAGGCGCTGGGCCACCTTGGTCAGCGCCTCGACCAGTTTCTGGTTGCGCACCAGATTCTCGCCCTGGAAGCGCGGGCTCATGGCGCGGAAATCCTTGGCGCCGGTCGGCGCGCTGCCGGAGAGCAGACCGCGCGAAAGGATGCCATAGGCGGTCACGCCGATGCCGAGCTCGCGCAAGGTCGGCAGGATCTCCCGCTCGATGCCGCGCGAGGCCAGCGAATATTCGATCTGCAGCGCCGCGATCGGATGGGTGGCGTGGGCCTTGCGGATGGTCGCGGCTCCCATCTCGGAGACGCCGATATGGCGGACATAGCCAGCCTTCACCATCTCGGCGACGGCGCCGATCGTCTCCTCGATCGGCACGGCCGGGTCGAGCCGCGAGGGCTGATACAGATCGATATGATCGGTATCGAGCCGCTTCAGACTGTAGGCGAGCGCGGTCTTGACGGCGTTCGGCCGCGCGTCATAGCCGAGGAACGCGCCGTCGGGCGCGCGTTGCGCACCGAACTTGACCTGGATGAAGAACCGGTCGCGCTTCCCCTTGATCGCCTCGGCCACCAGCATCTCGTTATGGCCCATGCCGTAGAAATCGCCGGTGTCGAGCAGCGTGATGCCGGCCTCGGCCGCGGCATGAATCGTGGCGAGGCCCTCGGTCCGGTCGGCAGGCCCGTAGAAATCGGACATGCCCATGCAGCCGAGACCGACCATGGAAACCGCGGGGCCGCTCCGGCCCAGTTGACGGGTGCGCATCGGAAGTCATCCTTTCGGGAGGGAATGTGATGAATGACAAAATATGTTTTTTGTAACTTCCGATCAAATTAATAATGCGAGAGGCAAGATTCTAGCGCAAAATCAAGGAGATACGACGAGAGAAAGCCGGCGGAGCGACCGACGCTCGCCGCTCCTCACAGATCCGGCTGGTCGAGATATTCCGGCAGCTCCTTCGGCCAGGGGAACCAGCCATGGCGGCAGGCGGCCCAGATGGCGGCGTTGGGCGGATCGAAACCGGCATCGCCGAAATTGCCGACGGCGATCGTGATCTCGTCGGGCGCGCCTTCGCCATAGCCATAGATGCTGCTGCCGCAGACCGGGCAGAAATAATTGTCGACGCTGCGGCCGGCGTCGGAGCCGCGGCGATAGAGCGTGGCGTCGCCCTTGATCGAGGAGACGGCGCTCTTGGACCAGTAGCCCCAGCTGCCGAAAACGCTGCCGGTCTGCTTCTGGCATTCGAAGCAATGGCACACCAGCACGCGGAGCGGCTCGCCCTCGACCGTGATCGAAAGCTGCCCGCAGGAGCAGGTTGCGGTTCTGGACATGGGACGATCCTTTCTTGCCCTCGGGTGAGACGTCGCGCTCGACGACAGTAATCCTAGCCTTTCGGCACGCCCCTTGTCGCCCGGTCGCTCCCGGTCACGCCAGCCGCCAGGTCATCTGGAAATTGTCGTCATAGGTCTCCGCGCCGAGGCGCCGATAGAACGCCGTGGCTTCCGGATTCTGGCGCCACACCATCCAGGCGACATGGCTGGCGCCGCGTTCCGTCGCCAGCCGGCGCGCCTCGTCCATCAGAGCACGCCCGATGCCGCTTCCGCGCGCCTTCTCGCTGACGAAGAGGCCGGCCACGAAGAGCGCCTTGTAGATCTCGAAGATGCCCATATGCCAGGCGAGATAGCCGATCGGCCGGCCCTCCTGCTCGACGATCAGGGTCGCGACCACCGGATCCGCCTCGAAAGAGAGCGCGATGCAGCGCTCCATCTCCGCCGGCCCGGCCCAGTCATCCTCGGGCGAGGGCTCGGGATCGATCGACTTCAGATAGGCAGAAAACTCCTGGAACAGCAGCAACAGGGCCGCCTTATCGTCGGGCCGCGCCGGACGGATGGTGAAGGACATGTGACGACCCCGCATTCCCCGTTTCGAAACGCCTATGAAGCGTCGCCCCGGACGGCCGTCAAGGGACTCAAAGACTATTTTCCGGAGGAAAGAAACTGCCCATACTCCCGCGACGCGCCCGCGCGATCGCCAACAAGACTGTCCGGCCCCTTGTTCCGCCGACCGAAAAGGCAGCCCGCCATGAAACGGTTCTCCCTCCTCTGCCTGGTCCTCCTCCTCGCCGGCTGCGCCACCCATGGCGCGGTGGTGACGGGCTCGGCCAGCTATCGCGAGCGGATGGCGCTGCTGCCGGGGACGGTGCTGGAAGCGACGCTGGAGGATGTGTCGAAGGCCGACGCGCCCGCCGTCATCGTCGGCCAGACCCGCCTCGAAAACCTCGGGAACCCTCCGTTCGATTTCGCGATTCCCTACAACCCCAAGGATATCGTGACCAACCACCTCTATGTGGTGCGGGCGCGAATCCTGTCCGGCACGGATGTGCTGTTCGTCACCGACACCGCCTACCCGATCCTGACGATGGCCCATAAGGGCCCGGCGAAGCTGCTGCTGGTGCGCGCGGCCGGGGGTGCCGCGGCGGGGAGCGCGGGCGTCGATCCCAATATCGGCACGCTGCCCGCGCGCTTCGCCGGCGAGATTCCCTGCGCCGATTGCTCGGCCATCCGCTATCAGGTCGATCTCCTGCCCGACCAGCTGTTCTTCTCGCGCATGATCTATGAGGGCCGCCAGGCGGTCCATGACGAGATCGGCAACTGGTCGGTCCCGCCGGAGGGCGGGCGTTTGGTGCTGACGCCCGAAACCGGCGACCCGACGCAATTCTCGCTGCCGACGCCCGGTCATCTGCGCATGCTCGACCGGACCGGCAAGGAGATCGATTCCAAGCTCAATTACGAGCTCGTTCGCGACGACAAGCTCGCAGCCCTCGATCCCGCGGCGCCTCTCGCGGGCATGTATGCCCATGGCGCCGACGCCGGCATCTTCACCGAATGCAGCACCGGCATGAAGCTCGCGGTGCTGCAGGATGGCGACAACGCGGTGCTGGAGGCGGCCTACAACAAGATGCCGCACGAGCCGGGGCAGCCGCTCAAGGTCGAGCTCGAGGGCCGCATCTCGCTGACGCCGCCGGCCGGCACCGAGGGCGATCTGCCGGTCATCTCGATCATGCGGTTCAACTACATCTGGCCGGGCGAGACCTGCGGCCAGCGCTTCGCCAGCTCGCCGCTCGAGAACAGCTATTGGAAACTGACGCGCCTCGCCTACCAGCCGGTGGTGCTGGCCCCGGGACAGCGCGAGCCCTATCTCGTGCTCCAGGCCCAGGACCGCAGGCTCACCGGCTATGCCGGCTGCAACCGCATGACTGGCAGCTACGCGCTCAAGGAGAACGAGCTGCGCTTCAGCCAGACCGCCACCACCAAGATGGCCTGCGTCAAGGGCATGGACACGGAAAGCGAGTTCCTCAAGACCCTCGACGAGGTCCGCCAGTGGCATATCGACGGCGAGCATCTGACGCTCTCCAACGAATATGGCGCGGTGCTGGCGGTGTTCGAGGCGGTGGCGCTGCCGTGATGAATTGAGCGGGGACGCTCTCACCCGTTGCCATGTCCACCGCGGCAGCCGACGCCGTCGCCGGGCTGGCGGGCGTCGACCTGATAGAGCGAAGTGAAATTGCCGTGGGTGTCCCGCGCTCCGATGTTGAGCGACAGCGGCAAACCCGGCGCCTGCACGTCGAACAAGATCAGAAGTCCGGTGCGCACCGTCCCCGGCGAGGGCGGCGATAGCGTGACCGTCAGGTCCTGGCTGCTGGAGCCGCTGCCCGAGATGGCAACGGTCGATTCCGGGGCGCCCGGCCCGACGGCGACTGAGGTCGGGTCGAATTGGCCCGGAAAGACATGGACCTCGGCGGACTGCACGCCGCCTGCATCCGCGACGCTGAGCGCGAAGCGCGCCGGCAGGGACGCAAAATCGGCGCAGGCATCGCGCGGCTGGTCCGGACCTTCGCTGCTGCGGAACACCGGATTGCCGGCATGGTTGAAGGCGGTAAGCGTGATGCCCGGCGGCGTGCCGTCGGTCGCCACTTCGGGGCCGGTACAGCCGGCAAGCACCAGACCCGACAGGGTCAGGATCGTCAGAGCCGTTTTCATGGCCAATCCCCCGGAAGAAGATGCGCGGAATTGAGTCTAGGACTGAAGGCCGCAGGCGCCAAGGGGGAGGGGCTTTGACGCGATCGAAGTGATGAGCGATCTACACCCGCTTCTCCCACCGCGCGAGCTGCTCGTCGACCAGCTCGACCAGCCGATCGCGGCCGAAGCTCGGCTCATGGCCTGCGTGAATCGTCCTCGCCGGGATCGCGCGCAGGCGACGAAGTGTGCGGGCGTAATCCGGCAGGCTCGAATGATGGAGATTGTCGATGAGCGGGCCGTCATAGATCGCGTCGCCCGAGAACAACGTCCCGGTCCTTTGCTCCCAGAGGCCGATCGAGCCCGGCGAGTGGCCCGGCAGATGCAGCACCTCGAGAACCCGGTCGCCGAGATCGACGACGTCGCCCTCCTCGACCGCGCGGACCTTGCCCGCGGGGCGGATGCGGAAGCTGTGGATGTCGTAGCCGGCCGCGGGCAGGGCCGTGATCATCGGGCCCTCGATCTCGTAATCGGGAACAGGCGGGATCCGCAGCGTGGCCATGTCCTCGGGATCGAATTCGGGATCGGCCAGGGTGTAGTCGCCGGCGGCCGAGCGCAAACCCTCGGCCTCGAGCGAATGCGCGATGCAATCCTCGAACTCGTGATGGCCGCCGATATGGTCGATATGGGCGTGGGTGGCGACGGCCGTGACCGGCTTGTCGAGGATGTCCTTGGCGAAATCGCGCAAGGAGGCGATGCCCATGCCGGTATCGACGATCAGGTCGCGATCCCGCCCCCGCACATGCCAGATATTGCAGCGCAGGAGCGGCGCCACATGCGGCTCCCACAGGAAGGTAATGCCGTCACCGAGGCGGCGCAACTCGAACCAGTGATCGGCGACCTGCAGACCCACGATCGATCATCCTCTCTCATGACGGGTGCCCCGCGATCAGACGCTCAGGCCTTGGCAATCTCGCGTCCGGCCAGCACCCAATAGAGCAGCCCGGACACCACCAGCCCCGCGACGATACTGAGGTCGGCGCCGCCGAGCACTTTCTCGGCGAAGGGCGATTTCAGCATGTCGGCCGAGGTGCAGGCCAGTGCCGCGATCATGCCGGCAACCCACGCGATGAAGGCGGCACCGTGCCAGCCATTGACGTAGCGATAACTCCCGCCCTCCACCGACAACAGGCTGGCGCCATCATAACGGCTGCGCCGCAGCCAGATATCGATGGCGTAGATGGCGCACCAGGGCGCGATCCAGGCCACCATCAGCGAGAGGAAGGCGATGAAGGTGCTGGTGAAATCATAGAAGAAGATCGCATAGACCGAAGCGGCCGTGGCCAGCACCGCGTCGATCATGATCGCCTTGGGCCGTGAGACATTGAGGCCCATCGCCAGCAGCGACATGCCTGAACTGTAGGTGTTGATGAAGTTGTTGGTGATCGACCCGCCGATCACCAGCAGTACGAAGAATTTGAAGTACCAGGGTGCCAGAATCGGCGCAAAGCCGCCGATCGGATCGGTGAGGTCGACCTCGCGGGCGGCCATATAGCCGATCACGGTAATGATCACCGCCGGGATGAAGGAGCCAAGAAAGGTCCAGAAGGTGATCGCGGCGCCACTGGCATTGCGCGGCAGGTAGCGCGTGTAGTCGGCGGCGCAGTTGGCATAGCTGATCGGCATGGCCGCCACCAGGGTGAGCGCAATCAGGAATGTGGGGATATCCGCGCCGGCCGGCGCCGCGGGTGCCGTGGCCGGAACATAGCTCAGCACCTGCGGAATGAGGCCCAGCATCGCCAGCCCCAGCGCCCAGGTGAAGATGCGCTGCATGAAGACGATGGTGGCATGGCCGAGGATGGCGACACCGAAGGTGAAGACCGCCAGCACGCCCAGCAGGATGGCCTTGCCCAGAACGCCCAGCGGAATGCCGAAGCCTTCGACCAGGGAATAGAGCGCGAAGGTGCCGAGCACCAGATTGACCGCCTCCCAACCGACCGCGGTCAGCCAGGAGAGGAAGGACGGCACCGCGTTGCCCTTGCGGCCGAACGCGGCGCGGCTCACCACCAGCGTCGCGGTGCCGACGCGAGCGCCAGGGATGCCATTATAGCCGATCAGCCAATAGAGCAGATTGCCGACGATCACGACGAGCAGCATCTGCCCCATGGTGAGGCCCAGCACCGCCAGAAGGCCGCCGACGATGATGTAGGTGAGAATGAGATTGGCGCCGGCCCAGACCCAGAAGAGCTCGCGCGGATGGCCGCGGCGCTCGGAATCGGGAATGAGGTTGATGCCGTTCTGCTCGACGGCGAAGGCCTGATTGGCTTCGCCAGCCGCTTGTTCCGCCGTGACCATGAGCTTTCTCCCGCGCTGGCGTGGCTTGTCCCGACCAATGGCCGGTCGGGCGCCAAACCTAAAGTTGACGGTAAAAGCTAAAGTCTGACTTTTATATTGTCAATATGATAACGCCACACTTGCAAGCTTGGCTACCGCCCGGTTTGAGGAGGTAGGTTCCTGGCGAACGCGGCTTGAGCGGGCCAGTGTCTTGTGACACCAAGAGGTCCCGTGCAACGGAAGAACAGTGAATCGATGGTTCGTCGAAGACGGAAAGCCGGCCTTCACCCGATCGGCGACGTGGCGGCCGCGGCCGGCGTCACCACCCAGACCATCCGGCTCTGGGAGAAACGCGGCCAGTTGAGTTCCACCCGCACCAATGGGGGACAGCGGCTGTTCACGGGCGAGATGGTGAAGCGCGCCGCCGAGTTGGCGGCAGGATCACGACGCAGCCAGCACCACCAGACCGCCCGGCCCGCGGCATCGCCCGACATGATCGAGCTGGCCTCGACCGGCATGCGCATCCGGCGCGCCCGGATCGAGCATGGGCTGAGCCAACAGGATGCCGCCAAGCGGATCGGCATCTCGCGTTCCTTCCTCTCGACCGTCGAACGCGGCGAGTCCGGCGTCTCGACCAAGGTTCTCGCCAGGATGGCAGATGCGTTCGGCATTCCCATGAGCGGCTTTGCCGGCGCCACCGATCCGAAGAAGCGCGTGATGCGCGTGGCGGACCGACCGCGCACGGTGCTGGCCGAAGGTGTGAGCTGGGAGGAACTGGTCGCGCCCAGCAGCCACGATCTGGAGCCGGCGCTGCTGCATGTGCCGCCCGGGCGGGGCAGCGGCGGCGTCTTCGTGCGGCCCGGCGAGAGTTTCGTCTTCGTGCTGGAAGGCACGCTCACCTTTCAAACGGGCGAGCGGCTCGAAGAGTTCATCCTCGGCAAGGGCGACGCGATCGTGCTGGAGGCCGGGGCGCCCTTCTCCTGGCGCAATGACGGCAGAGCGACGGCCACCGGCCTCTGGGTCGAACTGATCGGCGCCATGCGTCAGAAACCGGCGGGAAAAAAGCGCTGACGGCGCTCGCGGTGTCTCACGCCTCGCCTTGCGTCTCGCCCGGCTGCGTCGCGCGGCGATCGGCGTCGAGCTCGAACCACATCGCGTTCAGGATCGCGAAGGCGCAGGCGAGACCGAGGCCGAGGATCCAGGAAAAATACCACATGATCGTTTGCTCCCTTGCCCGCTGAGGCTCAATAGGCCGAATCCGAATTCTCGACATGCTCGCCGGACACCTTGCCCCGCATCACCCGATAGACCCAAGCGGTGTAGGCCAGGATGATCGGCAGGAAGATCGCCGCGGCGATCAGCATGACCGTGAGGGTGAGCTGGCTCGAAGAGGCATCCCAGACGGTGAGGCTCGAGGCCGGATCGCTCGATGACGGCATCAGGAAGGGGAACAGGCTCAAGCCCGCCGTCGAGATGATCCCGAGGATGCCGATGGAGCTGGCGAGGAAGCCGGCGATGGGCTTTCGCACCCAGGCCATCAGCAGCGCCAGCGCTATGCCGGCGAAGCCCAGGATCGGCGCGATCGCCATCCAGGGATAGCGGCCGTAATTGCCGAGCCAGGCGCCGGCCTCGCGGGTCACGGTTTTGGCGAGCGGGTCGGAGGGCAGCGAAGGATCGATCACCGAGGTGATGACGAAGCCCTGGAGCCGCGCCACCCAGAGGCCGCCGACCGCGAAGAGCAGGATCGCCACCGCGGCCGCGATCATCGCAGCCTTGCGGGCGCGGGCCTGGACCGTGCCGTCGGTCTTGACCGAGAGCCAGCTGCCGCCCTGCGTCGCGATCATCGACAGGCTGAGCAGGCCGCAGACGAGCCCGAAGGGCGAGAGCAGATCGAAGAAGCCGAACTCGAAGCTCGCCCGCATCGAGGAATCAAAACGGAACGGAACGCCCAGCAGGAGATTGCCGACGGCAACGCCGAAGACAATCGAGGGCACCAGCCCGCCGATGAAGAGCGCCGTGTCCCAGGCCGAGCGCCAGCGCGTATGCTCCAGCTTGGAGCGGAACTTGAACCCGACCGGCCGCAGGATCAGCGCGCCCAGGGTCAGGATCATGGCGATATAGAAGCCGGAGAAGCTGACCGCGTAGAGCGGCGGCCAGGCGGCGAAGATGGCGCCGCCGCCGAGGATGAACCAGACCTGGTTGCCTTCCCAGACCGGCCCCACCGTGTTGATGACGACGCGGCGTTCGATGTCGGTTCGGGCCACGATCGGCAGCAGGAAAGCCGAACCCAGATCGAACCCGTCCATGATGGCGAAGCCGATCAGCAGCACGCCCAGCAGCAGCCACCAGATCAGGCGCAGCGTTTCATAATCGAGCATGGGTTTCCTCCCTCACCGCGCCGGGGCGATACGGCGGCGCGCCGTCATGGGGGCCCGACCCGGCGGCCGGGTGAGGCCGCCCGCCTCGCCCGTCTCGTCGATGACGGGCCCGCGCTTCACATATTTGAGCATGAGGAAGACATCGACGACGGCGAGCGTCGAATAGAACAGGACAAATCCGATCAGGCTGAACAGCACCTGGCCCGAGTGAAGGGACGAGGCGCCGAGGAAGGTTGGCAGCACACCCTCGATGGCCCAGGGCTGGCGGCCATATTCAGCGACGATCCAGCCGAACTCCGCGGCGACCCAGGGCAAAGGCAGGCTCCAGAGACAGACCCGCAGAAGCCAGTTATAGCGGTCGAGCTGCCGGCGCGCCGAGAGATAGAAGGTCACGGCGAAGAGCGCGATGAAATAGAATCCGAGCCCCGCCATGAAGCGGAAAGCCCAGAACAGCGGGCCGATATCGGGAACGGTCGACCAGGCCGCCTGATCGATCTGGTCCGGCGTGGCGCTGGCGATATCGTCGGTATAGCGCTTGAGCAGCAGCGCATAGCCGAGATCGGGGCTGTGCAGCGCGAAGGCCGCCTTGGCTTCTTCATTGCCGCGGTCGGCCCGCAGGGTCTGCAGCGCCGTGTAAGCGGGAATGCCGTTCTCGATCCGCCCCTTCGCGCTCTCCACCAGCTCGAAGATGCCGGGGATCGGCGTGTCGAAGCTGCGCGTCGCGATGATTCCGAGGAGCCAGGGGATCTTGATCTCGGCATGGGTGACGCGCGCTTCGCGATCCGGGATGCCGAAGGCCGCAAAGGAGGCGGGCGCCGGCTCGGTGTGCCACATGCTCTCGATCGCCGCGATCTTCATCTTCTGGTTGGCCGTCGCCGTATAGCCGCTCTCGTCGCCCAGCACCACGACCGAGAGTGCCGAGGCGAGACCGAAGCTGGCGGCCACGGTCATCGAGCGCTTCGCGAACTCGACATGATTGCGCCGCAGCAAATAGAAGGCGGCGATCGCCAGCACGAAGATCGAGCCGGTGACATAACCGGCGCTGACCGTATGGACGAACTTCGCCTGCGCCACGGGATTGAACATGACCTCGCGGAACGAGGTCAGCTCCATGCGCATGGTCTCGTAATTGAATTTGGCACCCACCGGATTCTGCATCCAGGCATTGGCGATCAGGATCCAGAGCGCCGAGAAATTGCTGGCGATGGCGACGGCCCAGGTGACGATCAGATGGCCGAGCTTGGAGAGCCGTTCCCAGCCGAAGAAGAAGAGGCCGATGAAGGTGGCCTCGAGGAAGAAGGCCATCAGCCCTTCGATCGCGAGAGGTGCTCCGAAGATGTCGCCGACATAATGCGAGTAATAGGCCCAGTTGGTGCCGAACTGGAACTCCATGGTGATGCCGGTGGCGACACCCATGGCGAAGTTGATGCCGAAGAGGAGACCCCAGAACTTCGTCATCTCGCGCCAGATGGTGCGCCCGGTCATGACATAGACGCTCTCCATGATGGCGATCAGGACGGAGAGACCGAGCGTCAGCGGCACGAACAGGAAGTGATAGAGGGCCGTGAGCGCGAACTGCAGCCGCGACAACTCGACCAGACCGCTATCGATCATGGACGCACCTCGTCAGACGGGGTTTGGGGGGACGTGGATTGGGGAACCGAGCTCGGAGCGGTGGAGACCGGCCCGATCACCGTCTCGCGGACGCGCTCGGCATCGACGGCCGGGCGCTGCGAGGGGCTGAAGAAGAGCGCGTAGATGACCCCCAGGGCGACCAGCTTCAGGGTCACCGCCACCGCGATCTCCCGGGCCGGGCCCCGGGGCCTGGTCGGTCGTCCGACATCGCCGCGTCGGGACTGCATGGCTTCTCCGGGCTGCTCGGGTGAGCGGTTCGGCGCTTCCTCGAGGATCTCATTCGCCACGGGCGAAGAATCCTCGGTCCCGCGACGAACGAGTTCTACAAATAATCGGTGTCTTTCCTGTTGCGGTCAACCGTAGGACAGTGACCGAGATGTCGCACTGTGAATTTCTGTGAAAACTCGCGATCAGATCGCCGAACCAACCTTGAGCCCGTCCAGCACGGCCTCCTCCGCGGTGCGCGGCGTGGCGCAGTCGCCCACCATATGGACCTCGCCCTTCCAGCCGATCAGCTCGTCATCGAGCCCGGCGACGCGGCGATGGCCCAGCGCCGTCACCACGGTGTCGATGCCTTCGAACACGATCGGCTCGGCACTGGTAGCATGCTGGAAATAGACGGTGTCGCCATCGACGCCATAGAGGCGCGCATAGTTCGTCACCTCGATGCCGAGCTTGTGCAGGATGCCGTTCCAGCTGTCGCGCACATAGAGCGGCAGCCGCTGGCCGGCATGGAGCCCGTCGACGCAGAGCCGGACCTTGCAGCCGTCGCGCGCCAGCTTCTCGGCCAGCCCCATGCCGATCCAGTCGCAGCGCCAGTCGGCGACGACGACCGAGCTGCCGACATTGACCTCGCCCTTCAGCACCTGCCAAGCATTGACGACATGGCCGCTCTCGGCGGCACCCTCGATCTCGGGTAGATAGGGCTCGGCACCGGTGGCGATCACCACCACGTCGGGCTTCTCGCGTTCGACCAGCGCGCGGTCGACGCGGGTGCGCTTGACCACCTTGGCGCCGGCGCGTTCCAGCTCGCGCGTCAGATTGGTGACGATGCCGCCGAACTCGGCGCGTCCCGGCAGCAGTTGCGCCAGCAGGGCCTGGCCGCCCAGCCGCTCACTCGCCTCATAGAGCGTCACGTCATGGCCGCGCTCGGCCGCCACCGCCGCGGTCTTCATGCCGCCGGGACCGCCGCCCACGATCATGACCTTGCGCTTCTTCGCGGCCGGCTGCCGGCGCTGGCTGTCATATTGCAGCTCGCGGCCGGTCTCCGGATGCTGGATGCAGGAGATCGAATATCCCAGGTGGAAATGGCCGATGCAGGCCTGGTTGCAGCCGATGCAGGCGCGGATGTCGTCGAGCTTGCCCGCTTGCGCCTTGTTCGCCATCTGCGGATCGCAGATCTGGGCGCGCGTCATGCCGCACATGTCGGCCTGGCCCGAGACCAGGATCTGCTCGGCGATCTGCGGCTGGTTGATGCGGCCGGCGACGAAGACCGGTTTCTTGACCTTGGCCTTCACCGTGGCGGCGAAGGGCGCCACATAGCCGGTCTGGACGATCATCGGCGGCACGATATGGACCGCACCCTTCATGCTGGCCGACGAGCCCGCGATCACGTTGTAGTAATCGAGCTCGCCTTCCGCATCGAGCGCCATCAACGCTTCGAGCGCCTCGGGCGCCGTCTGGCCGTCATGGTCGAGATCCTCGCCCGAGATGCGCAGGCCCACGACGAAATC
Source organism: Hypericibacter sp. (assembly GCF_050729195.1). Taxonomy (NCBI): domain Bacteria; kingdom Pseudomonadati; phylum Pseudomonadota; class Alphaproteobacteria; order Rhodospirillales; family Dongiaceae; genus Hypericibacter; species Hypericibacter sp. The sequence continues at coordinate 9,044 of NZ_JBOHKS010000118.1, read as the reverse complement.
GCGGCCGACCTTGGCGCGCACCGCGCCGATCACCTCGCGCAGGAAGCGCAGCCGGTTTTCGAAGCTGCCGCCATATTTGTCCTCGCGCAGATTGAGGCGCGGGTTGAGGAACTGCGAGGGGAGATAACCATGGCTCGCCACGATCTCACAGCCATCCATGCCGGCGCGCTTGAGCCGCTCGGCGGCCCCGGCATAGCCCGCGACGATCTCGTCGATCAGGCGCTGCGACAGAGGCTGGGGCATGACATGAAAACGCTCGTTGGGCACGGCCGAGGGCGCGTAGGCAACGGGCAGACTCCCATCCTGGCTTTCCATGATCTCGCGGCCGGGATGGAAGATCTGGCCGAAGATCCGCGTGCCATGCGCATGGGCGAGCTCCGCCACCTTCCGATAGCCTGGAATGCAGGCATCCGTGGTCGCCATCAGGATATGCGAGGTGTAGCGCGCGCTCTCATGCACGCCCGCCACCTGCATCACGATCAGCCCGCAGCCGCCCTCGATCCGCGCCTTGTGATAGGCGATCAGCTTCTCATTGACCGTGCCGTCGGTCGGCATGCTGGTGTCATGACCGGTCGAGAGGATCCGATTCTTGATCGTCACATGACCGACCTGGATCGGGGAGAAGAGATTGGGAAACGGTTGGGACGCCATGGCACTTCACTCGGAGGCTGGAGGAACGGGAGACCAGTCGCGATCGCGGGAGCAGAATCGATTCAAGGACGAAGCCGTCGCTGCCCCAAGGATCGGACGGCGACGGCCCTTGACGGTGCAGAGGCTTACTTCTTGCCCTGATACATCTCGCTGTCCTTGTAGGGGAACCACCAGAAATCATGGGCGCTGGCGGCAGGATCGATCATGGCGAGCTTGGTGTGGCGGAAGGTGTCGAGGCCTTCGGCGCCGAGCTGGCGGCCCATGCCCGACATCTTGCGACCACCGAAGGGCCCGGCATCGTTGTCGAGCAGCGGCGCGTTGACCCAGACCATGCCCGCCTCGAGCTCGTTGACGGCGCGCATGCTCTCCTCGAGATCCTTGGTGTAGATCGAGGCGCCGAGGCCGTAGCGCGAGCGGTTGGCGAGCGTGATCGCCTCCTCGAAGTCCTTGACCTTGCAGATCGGCAGCACCGGCCCGAAGCTTTCGCGGTTCATGATCTCCATCTCGGGAGTGACGCCGGTCATCACCGTGCATTCGGCGAAGAAGCCGCGATTGAGGCCAGCGGGCCGGCCGCCGCCGGTCACGATCTTGGCCCCCTCCTTGACCGCGCGCGCGACAATGCCCTCATAGCGGTCGCGTTCCTTGCGCGAGGCGAGCGGGCCCATGTCCGACTTGGCAAGGCCGTTGCCGATCCGGACCTTCTTCGCCTCGGCCACGACGCGCTCGACGAACTCGTCATGCACCTTCTCATGCACATAGAAGCGCTCGGCCGCGGCGCAGACCTGGCCGCAATTGATGAAGGCGCCGAAGGAGGCCCCCCGCGCCGCGATATCGAGCGGGGCCGAAGGCATGACGATGAAGGGATCATTGCCCGAGGCCTCGATCAGGCAGCGCTTGAAATCGGTGGCACAGGCCTGGGCCACCTTCTGGCCGGTCTCGATGCCGCCGGTGAAGGCGATCATATGGGTGTCGGGGCTGGCGACGAGCTGACCGCCGACGCGACCGCCGCCGGTCACGCATTGCACCACGCCCGCCGGCAGCACCGCCGAGAAGGCCTCCAGGAACTTCATCGTCACCAGCGAGGTCATCTCCGACGGCTTGATGATGACGGCATTGCCCGACGCCAGCGCCGCCGCCGCTTCCCAGCAGAGCAGGCAGAGCGGATAGTTGAAGGGCAGGATGATGACGACGACGCCCAGCGGATCCTTGATCGTGAAATGGAATTGGCCGTCCGTCGCGGGCCCGAGAACCTTGCCCCATTCGGAGCGGCCGGCTTCGGCGTAATAATCGATCGCCGACATGGCCCAAGTGCATTCGTCGAAGGATTCCTTGTAGGTCTTGCCCATCTCGCGGGTCAGCATCTCGGCGATCACCGGCCGCGTCTCGCGCAGATGATGCGAGACCTCATGCAGCAGTTCGGCGCGCGTGAGGGCGTTGGTCTTGTTCCAGACCTTCTGCGCCTTGTTGGCAACGCGGATCGCCTCCTCGACCTCGGCCTCGGTCGAATCGGCGACCTTGCCGACGACATCCTCGGTCGCGGGATCGATCACCTCGAACTGGGTCGAGGCCTTGCTGGCGCGCTGCTCGCCCCCGATCAGGAGGCGGTTGCTGAGGCGTTGGAATTCGGCGAGTGCGGTCATGGTCGTTGTTCCTCCCTGAGATCGATTGGATTCTTGCTGTTGATTCGTCGCCCTCAATAGCTGGGCGGCGTGATGGCCCAGATCACCACCGTCTCGATGGTGCCGGGATTGCGATAGCGATGGGGCAAGGTGCTCTTGAAGGTGAAGCTGTCGCCTTCCCAGAGCCGGAAGCGCTTGCCGTTGATCCAGAGATCGAGCTGGCCGGCGATGACGATGCCGGCTTCCTCGCCGATATGGGTGTAGGGCGCCTCGCCGCTGCTGGCGCCGGGCGGGAACCGACTCAAGAGCAGCTCCAGCTGCCCGTCGAGATAGGGCGTCAGCAGGCTGTCGGTGATGCCGTGGCTGTAATGGAGCGTGCGGCGCCGGTCGGCGCGCACGATGAAGTCGCGCTCCTCCTCTGGGCCCGGATCGTTCTCGGCGAAGAACCAGCTGATATTGACGCCGAGCGCCTTGCCGATGTCGTGTAGCGCGATGACAGAGGGGTTGGAGAGGCCGCGCTCGATCTGGCTGAGGAAGCCGACCGAGAGGCCGGTCTTCTCGCCCAGCTCCTCCAGCGTCATGTCGCGGGCATGGCGCAGGCTGCGCACCTCGCGGCCCAGATGATGCGAAAGCTCGCCGCTGCTGCCGGGGGTGGGTTCACCGGGCAGCAGCTTGGAGGCGCGGATCATGCGCCGGTTCGAGTTCGCGACCGTCTTCTGGGCTCTCCCTGCCATAGCGAAAGGGAGGCTAGCGCCGGCGGTGAAAATTATCAAAAAATTTTCACTGGCCTGGAATTGGACTCCCGCGGCGAGGGTGCCAATGGACCGAATCGCGCCCGCCTCTTATGGTCCCTCGGGCCTGTGCCATAATGGGATCCCTCCCAACCGACCTGTCAGGGCCTAAACCTCGATGATTCCACGCTATAGCCGTCCCGAAATGACCCGGATCTGGGAACCGGAGAACCGCTTCCGCATCTGGTTCGAGATCGAGGCGCATGCCTGCGACGCCCAGGCCGAGCTGGGGGTCATTCCGAAGGAAGCGGCCCAAGCGGTCTGGGAAAAGGGCAAGTTCGAGATCGCGCGGATCGACGAGATCGAGCGCGAGACCAAGCATGACGTGATCGCCTTCCTGACCAACCTGGCCGAACATATCGGCCCGGCGGCGCGCTTCGTGCATCAGGGCATGACCTCGTCCGACGTGCTCGACACCTGCCTCGCCGTGCAGCTGAAGCAGGCCTCGGACCTGCTGCTGGCCGATCTCGATCGCCTGCTTGCGGCCATCAAGAAGCGCGCCTTCGAGCATAAGCTCACCCCGACGATGGGCCGCAGCCATGGCATCCATGCCGAGCCCACCACCTTCGGGCTCAAGCTCGCCGGCCATTACGCCGCCTTCGACCGCGCCAAGGCGCGGCTCACGGCCGCGCGCGAGGAGATCGCGACCTGCGCCATCTCGGGTGCGGTCGGCACCTTCGCCAATATCGATCCCCGCGTCGAAGAGCATGTGGCGAAGAAGCTGGGCCTCAAGCCCGAGCCGGTCTCGACCCAGGTCATCCCGCGCGACCGCCATGCGATGTTCTTCGCGACCTTGGGCGTCATTGCCGGCTCGATCGAGAATCTGGCGACCGAGATCCGGCATCTGCAGCGCAGCGAGGTAGCGGAGGCCGAGGAATATTTCTCGCCCGGTCAGAAGGGCTCCTCGGCGATGCCGCATAAGCGCAACCCGGTGCTGACCGAGAACGTCACCGGCATCGCGCGGCTCATCCGCGGCATGGTCACGCCCGCTCTGGAGAATGTGGCGCTCTGGCATGAGCGCGACATCTCGCACAGCTCGGTCGAGCGCGTGATCGGCCCCGACGCCACGGTGGCGCTCGATTTTGCCTTGTCGCGCATGGCCACGGTGGTCGAGAAGCTGGTGATCTATCCGGCCGCGATGCAGCGCAATCTCGACCTCTTCGGCGGCCTGGTCCATTCGCAGCGCGTGCTGCTGGCGCTGACGCAAGCCGGCATGGCGCGCGAGGAGGCCTATCAGACCGTCCAGCGCAACGCGATGAAGGCCTGGGAGACGCGCGGAGATCTACTGGCACTGCTGAAGCAGGATGCGGCCGTGACGGCGAAGATGAAACCGGCCGAGCTCGAGGCGCTCTTCAACCTCGATTATCACTTCAAGCATGTGGATACGGTGTTCAAGCGGGTGTTCGGGAAGAGTTGATTCTGTCCCCTCCCCCGTTTTCCCGGGGGAGGGCTAGGGAGGGGCTGCTCCAGCATCGCGTCCTCCCCCTCCCTAACCCTCCCCCATCAAGGGGGAGGGGATAGAAATCTTACCCCTTCACTTCCGACATCACCTCTTTGCGGGCCAGTTCCTGGAGCTCGGTGAGGTGGCGGCGGATGCGGTGTTCCGAGATCTCGACGCCGCGGTCCTCGAAATCGGTGAGCAGCTTCCGGATGACGGCCTCGCTGCCGCCATGCTGGTCGACCTCGGTCATGACCAGGCTCTTGGCGTAGCCGTCATATTCCAGGGCCGGCAGCCTCATGAGGCGCGCGGCCCAGAGTCCCAAGATCTTGTTTCGTCGCGCGTGGATCCGGAACTGGAGTTCCTGGTCATGTTTGAATTTGTCTTCGAGCGCGCGCTCGCGTTCGTCGAATGCCGACATGGGTCACTTCCTCCGCTTTCGCGGGGACCGGGATGAACCCAGCCTCCCGCTCGCCTGAAGTGACGTCGTCGGCGCCGCTGTCAGCCGCGCGATCGGGGCGTCACTTCACCTCGGACATCACCTGCTGGCGCGCGATCTCGCGAAACTCGCTCAGCTGATGGCGAATCCGATGGTCCGTCATTTCGACGCCCTTCGCCTTGAAATCGGCCAGGAGCTTGTCGACGACATCGTCGTCGCCGGGCTTTTCCAGGTCGGCCATGACCACCGACTTGGCATAGGCGTCATGCTCGGCCGCCGGCAGCTTCATTTCCTTGGCGGCCCAGAGGCCCAACAGCTTGTTGCGGCGGGCTGAGATTTTGAATCCAAGCTCCTGGTCATGCTTGAACTTCCCCTCGAATCCGCGCTCGCGATCGTCAAAGCTCGTCATACCCCTGGATCTCCTATAGGTGCCTCGGGCGGTCGGTCTGCCCGCCTCACAAGTGGCCCTGGCGGGCGCCGCCGTCAAGATTTTCCGTCCGATGGTTAACCCCGATAGGACGGCTGTCGCCGCCCCGAAAACGCCCCCTGACCTCTTGCCAGCGGCGCCCGAACCTGTCATTGGGCTCCGCTCATGTGCAGTGTGGTGATCTTGCTGCGGCCCGGCCATGACTGGCCGGTCATCGTCGGCGCCAATCGTGACGAAATGAAGAACCGGCCCTGGGCGCCCCCGGCGCGTCATTGGCCGGACCGGCCGGAAGTCGTTGCGGGCATGGACAAGCTCGCCGGCGGCAGCTGGATGGGGCTGAACGACCATGGCGTCGTGGCGGCCATCATGAACCGGATGAACACGCTCGGGCCCGCCGCCGGCAAGCGCAGCCGCGGCGAACTGGTGCTCGAGGCCCTGGATCATGCCGACGCGCGCGCGGCCGTGGGCTTCCTCACCGACCTCGACCCCGAGGCCTATCGCCCCTTCAATCTGGTGGTGGCGGACAATCGCGACGCCTTCTGGATGCGCAACCTCGGCAGCCGCGAGGAAGGCCGCGGCGTCTCGGTCGAACGCATCCCGCCGGGCGTCTCGATGCTGACCGCCCATGACCGCAACGACCGGGCCCACAGCAAGCGGATCACGCATTTCCTGCCGCAGTTCGAGAAGGCGCCGGTCCCCGATCCCGCCGCGAACGACTGGCAGGGCTGGGAAGCGCTGCTGAAGGACCGGACACCGGCGCCCGGCGGCTCGGTCTATGATGCCATGTGCATCGCCGGTGAGGACGGATTCGAGACCGTCTCGAGCTCGCTCGTGGGCCTGCCCAAGGTGGGACTCGACCGCCGCCCGATCTGGCGTTTCGCGGCCGGCCGTCCCGACCTTTTGCCTTTCGAAAACCTCAGCTTTTAAGCGGTTTTCCCTGCGTCCCTGGGCGCGGTTGTCACTCCTTATGGCGCCTGCTATAGAGACCGCGACCGGCGGGACCGCCGTGCCGATTTTCCTTGGGCGCGCCAAGCCTTACGCGGCCCCTCCCATCCTCCGGAGCTCGCCATGTCGCGTCGGCGTCGCATCTATGAAGGCAAGGCGAAGATCCTCTATGAGGGACCTGAGCCGGGCACGCTGGTGCAGTACTTCAAGGACGACGCCTCGGCTTTCAACAATCAGAAGAAGGGCACCATCACCGGCAAGGGGGTGCTCAACAACCGCATCTCCGAATATCTGATGGTGAAGCTGGGCGAGATCGGCGTGCCGACGCACTTCGTTCGGCGCCTCAACATGCGCGAGCAACTGGTGCGCGAGGTCGAGATCATCCCGATCGAGGTGGTGATCCGCAATGTCGTGGCGGGCTCGCTGTCGCAGCGCTTCGGCATGGCCGAAGGCGCCGCCCTGCCGCGCTCGATCGTCGAGTATTATTACAAGTCCGACGAGCTGGGCGACCCGATGGTGAGCGAAGAGCATATCACCGCCTTCGGCTGGGCGAGCCCCCAGGACCTCGACGACATGCTGTCGCTATCGCTGCGCAGCAATGATTTCCTGACCGGCCTCTTCCTCGGCGTCGGCTTGCGGCTGATCGATTTCAAAGTCGAGTTCGGCCGGCTCTATGAGAACGAAGAGATGCGGATCGTGCTGGCTGACGAGATCAGCCCCGATTCCTGCCGGCTCTGGGACGTGAAGACCAACGAGAAACTCGACAAGGACCGCTTCCGCCGCGATCTCGGCGGGGTGGCGGAGGCCTATCAAGAGGTGGCGCGACGGCTCGGCATTCTGCCCGAGGGCGGACCGCGCGACCTCAAAGGCCCCTCGACGATGCAGTAACCCAGGACATCAGGAACCGGAAGACCCATGAAGGCGCGCGTCCATATCACCCTCAAATCCGGCGTTCTCGACCCGCAAGGACGCGCCATCCAGCATGCGCTGGGGGTCATGGGTTTTGCCGGCGTCGAGGATGTCCGGCAGGGCAAATATATCGAGATCGAGCTCAAGGAAACCGACCGCGCCAAGGCCAAGGCCAATCTCGATGCGATGTGCCAGAAGCTCCTGGCCAATACCGTCATCGAGAATTACGCGATCGACTTCGCGGACTGACATCCCCACATGACGAGTTTCTCACCCTCCCTCTCCCCCACCCGCGCCGGCAGGGCGCGGGCTTGAAAGGGCGCTCCTCTCCATGAAATCCGCCATCATCGTATTTCCGGGATCCAATCGCGAAGGCGACGCCTGGCAGGCGCTGGCCGAGGTGACCGGGTCCGCCCCGCAGCTGGTCTGGCATCGCGACAGCGAGCTGCCGAAGGTCGACCTGGTGGTGGTGCCGGGCGGCTTCTCCTATGGCGATTATCTGCGCTGCGGCGCCATCGCCGCTCATTCGCCGATCATGCGTGAGGTCAAGGCGCGCGCCGGCAAAGGCATGGCGGTGCTGGGCATCTGCAACGGTTTCCAGATCCTGACCGAGGCGGGCATGCTGCCGGGCGCCTTGCTGCGCAATGCCGCGCTCAAATTCATCTGCCGCAACATCCACCTCAAGGTCGAGACCAGCCAGACCATGTTCACCGGCGGCTATGAGCAGGGCCAGGTGCTGTCGGTGCCGGTGGCGCATCATGACGGCAACTACCACGCCGATGCCGCGACGCTCGACAAGCTGGAGCAATCGGGCCGCGTCGCCTTCCGCTATTGCGAACCCGATGGAGCCGTGACGGCGGCCGGCAATCCGAACGGCTCGGCGCGCAACATCGCCGGCATCTTCAACGAAACCAAGACGGTGCTGGGGCTGATGCCGCATCCCGAGAACGCGATCGACAAGCTGCTGGGCTCGGTCGATGGCCGCGGACTCTTCCGTGGCATCGCGGAGGCCCTGTCTTGACGACATCCGCCGCGGCTTCGACCTCCATTACGCCCAACATCGTTGCCGAGCACGGGCTCACGGCCGACGAATATCAGCTCATCCTCAAGATCATGGGCCGCGCACCCAATCTGACCGAGCTCGGCATCTTCTCGGTCATGTGGAGCGAGCATTGCTCCTATAAATCCTCGCGGCGCTGGCTGAAACGGCTGCCGACCGAGGGCCCCGTCGTGATCCAGGGTCCCGGCGAGAATGCCGGCGTGATCGATATCGGCGACGGGCAGGCCGTGGTCTTCAAGATGGAGAGCCACAACCACCCCTCCTTCATCGAGCCCTATCAGGGGGCGGCGACGGGCGTGGGCGGCATCATGCGCGACGTCTTCACCATGGGCGCGCGGCCGATCGCCAATCTGAACGCACTGCGCTTCGGCAGCCCCGACGATCCCAAGACCCGCCATCTGATCGCGGGCGTGGTCGCCGGCATCGGCGGCTATGGCAATTGCATGGGCGTGCCGACCGTGGGCGGCGAGGTGAATTTCCACCCCTCCTATAACGGTAACATCCTGGTCAACGCGATGACGGTGGGCCTGGCGCAGGCCGACAAGATTTTCTATTCGAAGGCGGCCGGTCTCGGAAATCCCGTGATCTATGTCGGCGCCAAGACCGGTCGCGACGGCATCCATGGCGCGACCATGTCCTCGACCGAGTTCAACGAGGACAGCGAGAGCAAGCGGCCGACGGTGCAGGTCGGCGATCCGTTCGTCGAGAAGCTGCTGCTGGAGGCCTGCCTCGAATTGATGGCGACCGACGCGATCGTCGCCATCC
>NZ_JBOHKS010000117.1:0-17003 GCF_050729195.1 Hypericibacter sp. | reverse complement strand
GGCGCGATGGTGCCGAGGCCCGTGAACATGATGTTGGTCGGCGTCCAGCCGACGCCGCTCTCGAGGCGCTTCTCCAGATGGCGGGTCGGGAAACCCTTGCCGCGCAGCTGCCCCGAGATGTCCGCGTAGCAGAACATCGTGAACGGTTCCCGATTCATCCGGTGGACCTCCCTGATTTCACGCCGGCCTTGCCGTTCGCCTTCTTGCCCGGCTTTCGACTCTGTTTCGCCTTGCGGCCCGCGGCGATGGGATTTTGTGCGGCCTTCCGGCCGGCGCCGGGGGGCGCGCTCTCCAGATGGAAGGGCTGGCGCAGAGTCTCGAGCGTCTCGATCCGCCGCTTGGCGCCCTCGCCCAGCCGCTCGACCACGCTGGCGATCAGCACCTCGACCATGGCGAGGCCGGCGACGGCGCTGTCGAAAGCAGTCGGCACCTCGACCGGGCAGGCGATGACGTGGGTGGAAAGTGCCGCGATCGGCGAGTTCCAGATGTCCGTCACCAGGATGATGACGGCCCCTTGCGCCGCGGCCCCGCCGGCGAACTCCAGCACGTCGCGCTGATAGCGGCGGAAATCGAACACCACCAGCACATCGCCGCGCCTGACATCGAGCAGATAGTCGGCCCAGCCGGCACTGCCCTCGCGCACCAGCCGCGCGCCGGGCCTGAGCTCGCGCAGGCAGTGATGAAAATAGGTGGCCAGCATTTGGGTGAAGCGGCCGCCGAGGCAGAAGACGGCGCGCTTGGGGTCGCAGATGAGCCGCGTGATCTCGCCATAGTCCTGGCGCGGCAATCCCCGCACCGCGCGTTCGATATTACCGCAGATGGCGAGCCCCACCCGCTCATGGACGTCGCTGCCATCGCCCCAACTCGGCCGCGAGGGATAACGCGCCAGGGGGCCCTGGAGCTGCTTCTGCACTTCGCTGCGCAGCGTGTTCTGGAAACCGGCATAGCTCTCGAAGCCGAGGCGGCTGATGAAGCGCAGGATGGTCGGGCCGCTGGTGCCGGCGCGCTTGGCGAAGCGTGCGACCGTCTCCAGCCCAGCCACCGGATAATCGTCGAGCAAGGCCTGGGCCACACGGTTCTCGGCGGCGGTCAAGGCACTCAAGCCCCGCCGCACCCGCTCCGAAATGGGCCGGGTCTCCCGAACCGCCGGCGATGTCTCGGCAGCGGCGTTGCCGTTCGACCCGGACCGTCTCATGCCGCGATGACTCCCGAGCCTTCGACCACGCGCGGGAGGATTCCGGCCAGGAGATCGGCCCATTGCTTCTGGCCGCCGGCCTCGCCGATGAGATCCTGCCGGATCTCGATCTCGACATAGGGCAGCCGCCTTCCCTCGCAATGCACGGGCACGGTGTAGTCCATCACCATGTTGACGCTGTAGGGCTTGTTGCGCCCGACGCGGAGATCGGTCTCCGCCTCCAGCAGCCGGATCAGCACATCGCCGATGCGCCAGTCGCTATGGGCAATCACGCCGATCTGCCACGGCCGCGGAGCCGCATCGCCGTTCAGCTGCGGCGTGCAGCTATGCATGGCGAAGATCACGGTGGGCTGCCCCGCCTGCAGCCGCTCGTCGAGCGTCTGGCGGATACAGTCATGATAGGGGCGCAGGATCTCGACATCGCGGACCTTCTTGTCCTCTTCGCTCAATCCATGATTGCCCGGCACGTCGGTCCCGTCGCTGCGCTCCATGATCGACTGCGCGGAGCCCGCCTGGCGGTTGCAATCGATCACCAGCCGCGAATAGAGCTGGTAAATGTAGGGGGCCTTCAGCCGGTCGGACAAGATCGACGTCACGCCCTGGATGCCGATGTCCCAGCCGATATGGCGGCTCAACTCCGCGTCGCTGAGACCCAGCCTGCCCAGCCGCCGGGGAATGGCAAGGCCGGCATGATCGGAGATGAAGACGATCGGCGAGGCGCCGTCCGGATTCTGCACCGCGACGGCCTCGGGATCGCCCGGACCCAACAACCCAGTCATGACATCACGCCGTTCTCAGCCTTCGTTCGTTGTCTCACCGACCCCCAGCCCGGATCGGGCGGCTCCCCCATCGCGTGCGATGAAAGGAGCCGCCTCTTCCGGAGCCTCAGGGCCGATGTCGTCTGTAGCGTTGCCGATCAGCCCTGCGGCGTGACCGTCGTCTTCAGATTCACCTTGGCGTGATCGACATACATGATGGCGACCGGCTTGCTCGGCACCCGGCTGCCATTGAGGAAGGCGATGTTGCCGGTCACGGCCGGAAAGGCCGTGGTCGCGGCCAGCGCCGCGGTCACCGCCGCATGATCGGTCGAGCCCGCCCGCTTGATCGCGTCCGCCACCAGGCCCATCGCGTCATAGCCCAGGGCCGCGAAGGCGTTCTCCGGCGGCACGCCATATTCCTTCTGGTAGGCCGTGCGGAACTGGTTGGCCGCACCGGTATCCAGGCCGACATAGGCGTGGGTGGTGAAATAGACCTCGTTCGCCAGGGCCTCGCCGGGAACGGACGAGACCAGGTCGGTGTCATAGCCGTCGCCGCCGAGGATCGGCATGGTGATGCCGGCTTCGCGGATCTGCTTGATGATGATGCCGGCCGTGTCGGGGCCCGAGGAGGCGAACACCGCCTGGGCGTCCTTGTTGGCCTTGAGCCGCGAGACCAGGGCCGAGAAATCCTTGTCCTCGGTCATGTAGATGTCGTTCAGCAGCACCTTGCCGCCGAGCTGCGTGAAGCGGTCCTGGAAGTATTTGGACAGGCCCTTGGTGTAATCCATCGCGTTGTCGGTCCAGATCACGATGTTATGGACGCCCAGCGTGTTGTAGGCATATTCGGCCATCGCATGGGCCTGGACGTCGTCGGCAAAACAGGCCAGGAACATCTCGTTGCCGACCATGTCCGGCAAGTCGGGCGAGGTGGCCCCGGAGGTGACGAAGGGAATGCCCTGCGCCTGGAACAAGGGTGCCGAGGCCAGCGCGAAGGTGGTATCGCTATGGCCGATGCCGGCCACGAGCCCTTCGATGGAGACGGCACGCTTGGCGCCGGTCGCCGCTTCCTTCAGGTCGTTCTTGGTGTCGATCGCGGTGATCTCGATCATCCGGCCGCCGAGCAGGCCGCCGGCATCGTTGATCTGCTTCGCCGCCAGCTTGGCGCCATTGAGCGAGGGCCCGTCGATCGAGGCGAGGCCGCCGGCACTGAGGTTATAGAGCGCCACGATCTTGATCGGATCGGCCGCCTTGGCATGGGGCGCCATGGTGAGCAATCCGGCGACGGCCGTCGCCGCCGCCAATCTCGAAAATATGGACTTCATCGTCACACCTCCCTTTGGCGTTTCGACCCGGAATGGGTCTGTTGGCGGCCTTGCCATTTTCCGATCCAGGCAAAAAGATCGGGCTCGGCCGTTCCGAAGAGGCCTTTCGGCCGGTAGATGAGAACCAGCAGCACGGCGACCGCGAGCAGCAACTGACTCGAGCCATAGAGCCCGATCGCTTCCTCGACGGGATGCAGGAGCTCGGTCGCGATGGTGAGGATGGCGGCGATGAGAGCCGCCCCCGTGATGCTGCCGGTGCCGCCCAGCACCACCATCACCACGAGCTGGAAGGCGAAGAGAAAGGTGAAGGAGGTCGGCGTCACCAGCGTGACCAGATGAGCCCAGAGCCCACCCGCAACCCCGGCGAAGAAGGCGCCGAGCGCGAAGGAGAAGATGCGCGTCATCGTGATCTTCACGCCCAGGCAGGAAGCGGCCAGCTCATTCTCGCGGATCGCCAGCATGGTGCGGCCGAGCGAAGAATGCTTCAGCTTCCAGCAGACATAGAGCGTCAGCAGCATCCAACCATAGACCCACCAGAGGTTGGTCAGCTCCGGCAGGCCGTTGAGCCCGAGGGCACCGCGGGTATAGCCGTCCAGATTGGTCGCGAGCCCCTGAATGATGAAGATCAGCCCCAGGGTCGCGACCGCGAGATAATGGCCGCGCAGCCGCAGGACCGGGAAACCGACAACCGCGGCGACGAGCGAGGCGCACAGGCCCCCCGCGATCAGCGCCGGCAGGAAGGGCCAATTCATATGTGCGAGCCAGGCGGGGAGATCCGGCAGCAGATGCGGCTTGCGCGCGGCCGGCAGGGTCAGGATCGCGGTGACATAGCCGCCGACGGTCATGAAAGCCGGATGGCCCAGCGAGAACAGCCCCGTGAAGCCATTCGTGATGTTGAGGCTGACGGCCAGGATGACGTTGATGCCGATGAAGGCGATGATCGAGAGGATATAGGGATCGAGCCCGGCGCTGGCGACATAGACCAGCACCGCGCCGACGAGGGCCGCGGCGAGGAAGGCCAGCAACGGGCTGCGGCGCTCCATCAGGCGCGCTCCTCGGTGCTGCGGCCGAGCAGACCGTTGGGCATCACCAGCAGGATGACGATCAGGGTCGCGAAGACGAAGACGTTGCGATAGCCGGAATATTCCGGCGGCAGGAGACCGACGAACAGCACCTCCGCGAGCCCCAGCACATAGCCGCCCAGCATGGCGCCGCTGATCGAGCCGACGCCGCCGATGACCGCCGCCACGAACGCCTTGAGGCCCGGGATCAGGCCCATGAGGGGACTGATCTGGCTGTATTTGCTGCCCCACATCAGGCCGGCGGCGGCGGCGAGCGCGCTACCGATGGCGAAGGCCAGCATGATCATGCGGTCGATATTGATGCCCATGAGCCGCGCGACATTGTAGTTCTCGGCGGTGGCGCGCATCGCCATCCCGACCTTGGTGAAGCGCACGAAGAGCGCCAGCGCCGTCATCAGCAGGATCGCCAGGACCACGATCGCCAGATCGATGGCACGGATCTGGAGTGAACCGAGATGGACGAACTCGCCGAGATAGGCCGGGACGATGAAGTTCCGCGGCTGGGCCGTCAGCGTCATGATGCCCAGATTCTCGATCACGATGGCGACCGCGAGCGAGGCGATGAAGCCGGTCACCTGCGGCGCGCCCCGCATCGGCCGGAAGGCGATGCGCTCGATCAGCATGCCGATGCCGGCGCCCACGACCAGCACCACGGCAATCGCGACCGGGAATGGCGCGTCGATGGCGGCGACGCTCGCCAGCATGGCGAAGGCGCCGATGGTCACGATGTCGCCATGGGCGAAATTGATCAGCCGCACGATGCCGTAGATCAGCGAGAAGCCGATCGCGATCAGTGCATACATGCTGCCGAGGATGATGCCGTTCGCGATCTGCTCCAGGATATAGCCACCGGTCATGGACCCACTCCCAGATAGGCGCGTTGCACATCGGCATTCTGCGCGAGCGCCTTGCCGGCGCCCGACAGCTTGATGAGGCCGGTCTCCAGCACATAGGCGCGGTCGGCCAGATCGAGCGCCATGGCGGCATTCTGCTCGACCAGCAGCACGGTCGTGCCCTCGTTGCGGATGCGCTGCAGGATGTCGAAGATCTGTTCCACCAGCTGCGGCGCCAGGCCCAGCGAGGGCTCGTCGAGCAGCAGCAGCTTGGGCCGGCTCATCAGCGCGCGGCCGATCGCCAGCATCATCTGCTCGCCGCCGGAGAGCCGGTTGCCCGGGATGCCCGAGCGCTCGAGCAGGATCGGGAACAGTTCATGGACCGCGCGCAGATCCTTCTCGATCCCCTCCCGGTCGCTGCGCAGATAAGCGCCGATCATGAGGTTCTCCTGGACCGAGAGATTGCCGAAGACCTGACGCCCTTCGGGGCAATGGGAGATGCCGGCGGCGACGATCTTCTCGGCCCGCACTTTCGAGATATCGATCCGCTCCTGATCCGGTGCGAAGCCGATGCGCCCCTGCTGGCAGCGCAGCAGGCCGGAGATGGCGGCCAGCGTCGTCGTCTTGCCGGCGCCGTTGGCGCCGATGAGGGCGACGATCTCGCCGCGACGCACCTCGAGGTCGATGCCGCGCAGCGCATGGGTCCCGCCGCGATGGACATGGACATCCTCAAGCCACAGCATGGGCACCCTCGCGGCGGCGGCCCAGATAGGCCTCGATGACGCGGGGATCGCGCTGGATCTCTGCCGGCGATCCTTCGGCGAGAATGCGGCCCTGATGCATGACATGGATGCGCTGGCAATGCGTCATGATCATCTTCATGTCATGCTCGACGAGGATGATGGTCAGGCCGAGCTCGCGATGGAGCCGCGAGATGGTGGCGCCGAGCTCGGCCGTCTCATGAGGATTCATGCCGGCGGAAGGCTCGTCGAGCAGCAGCAGCACCGGCTCCGTCGCCAGCGCCCGCGCGAACTCGACCTTGCGCTGATCGCCATAGGGCAGGTTGGCCACGAGATCGCCCGCGCGGTCGCGCAGATCGAGGATCTCCAGCACCTCGAGCGCGCGCTCGCGGATCTTGCTTTCGGACCGGGTGGCCGCGGGGAAGCGCAGAACCGTCGGCCAGAAGCCGGCGCCGTGGCGCATATGCAGGCCCACCGCGACATTGTCGACCACCGGCAGATCGCGGAACAGACGGATGTTCTGGAAGGTCCGCGCCATGCCGAGGCGCGCATTCTGTTCGGGCCGGTTGCCCGCGACCTCCTGGCCGCGAAAGACGATGTGGCCGCCGCTGGGCTTGAACACGCCGGTGAGAAGATTGAATGCCGTGGTCTTGCCGGACCCGTTCGGCCCGATGAGGCCGACGAGTTCGCCCGATGCGATCGTCAGGTCCAGCTTTTCGAGCGCCTTCACGCCGCCGAAGTTCTTCTTCAACCCGGCAACCGTGAGCAGCGCCTCGCGGCCCGCCTCCATGGCTCTCCCCGTCATCCGCGCGTCTCGTTTCCTGGACGCGTCTTGATGTTATAAACGGAAGCACTAGTATCACGTCCCTAACATTTATTACAAGATGCCGGCGCAAGCGCCTTGAACGGCAGCCGGTTCTGTGCCGGTCGCCGATGGCGCAAGAGAGATCGGGATCGGAATGACTCAAACCCCGCCGCCGGAGAAATCGCCGATACCGCAGCGCCCGCTCGGGCGCGTGCTGGTGACGGGCGCGCGGGGATTCATCGGCGCGACCTTGCTCGAGCGCTTGAAGCGGGACGGCGTCGCGGCCGTCGGCAGCGATCTGCCGTCCGACAAACCGGCATCTGCCGATTTCCGCCCTTGCGACATCACCGATCAAGGCCAGGTCGACGCGCTGGTCGATGGCGATGAATTCGACACCATCCTCCATTGCGGCGCGGTGTCGGGACCGATGGTGATGGCCGACCGGCCGCTGGAGATCTGGCGGATCAACGCGATGGGAACGGCGCATCTGCTCGAGGCGGCGCGCCGGCACCGCGTCGGCCGTTTCCTGCTCTGCTCCACGACCGAGATCTTCGGATCGAGATCCGGTCCCCGGATCGACGAGGACACGCCGCCCTCTCCCGACGGCGTCTATGGCGCCAGCAAGGTCGCGGCCGAGCAGGCCCTGATCGGCTATGTGCGGGAGCGTGGCCTGGACGGGGTGGCGCTGCGCCTGTCCTGGATCTATGGCCCCGGGCGCATCACGCCGACCATGCTGGAACAGCTCTTGCGGGCTTCATTGGCCGGGCGACCCTTCGAGATCGAGGGCTCGCCCGCGGAGGTCACGCATTACCTCTATATCGACGATGTGGTCGACGGGCTGCTGGCGGCGGCCCGCGCCCCGCGTGTGCCGCGCCTGACCTACAATATCACCGCGGGCGACGGTCAGACGCTGGAACAGGTCGTGTCCCGGCTGCGTGCGTTCGCGCCGGAGACCCGCGTCTCCTTCACCGGCCATGGTGTCCATGCCACGGGGCCGGCGGGCTTCGATCTCACCCAGGCGGCGCGCGATCTGGGCTATCGACCGCGGGTTCCCCTGGCCGAAGGTCTCAGACGCTATCGCGAAGCACTTCGAAGCACCCCGCGCTAGCCTGACGACGCCGTCCTACCGCGCGTAGATCGCCGTGAAGCTGGCCGATGCAATCTTGTTGGCCTCGATGAAGATACTGACCAGGGCCGGCGTGGCTTCCTGGTCGACCGGAATCTTCGAAACCCGCAACGCGGTGATCGTGAAGATGTAGCGATGGGCCGTGCCCACCGGCGGGCAGGGACCACCATAACCGGGCGTGCCGAAATCGGTCCGGGTCTGGATCGCGCCGGTCGCCTCGACGGCGCCATCGCCGCTCGCCCCCGGCGGCAATGAATTGACCGTGTTCGGAATGTTGACCACGACCCAATGGAACCAACCCATGCCGTTGGGCGCGTCCTTGTCGAATACCGTCAGCACGAAACTCTGCGCGTTCTGAGGCGCGTTCTCCCAATCCAGATGCGGCGAGAGATTGCCGCCCGAGCATCCGGCGCCATAGTTGCTGCTCTGGACCTGGTCCTGCTTGACCATCTGGTTCACGATGTCGCTGCTATGGAGCCTGAACTCGTCCGCGCGAGCGGGCGAGGTCAGCAACGCGACGCCGCCCAGCAGTGCGAAGGCCATGGCGGCCAGGCGCCTTTCGATCGAATGCATAGATCCTGTATCCCCTTCCCCGAATGAATTCCTGCCGCAATCTACCACGGGCGCCACACGGTCTATCGCCGTGCCGCATCCAGACTGAGCCTATCGTTGATAGCTCGCTGTGAAGCTCACCGCGGCGATCTTGCTGCCCCCGATGGCGGCCGTAACCATCGTCGGCGTGGCGGTCTTGTCGAGCGGCAGCTTCGCGACGCTGAGCGCCGTCAGCGTGACGACATAGTGGTGGGTCTGGCCCGGCGGCGGACAGGGACCGCCATAACCCGCTTGGCCGAAATCGTTGCGCGTCTGGAGTGCGCCGACCGCTTCCACGGCGCCGCTCCCGCCGGCGCCGCGCGGCAAGGAGTTCACCGTATAGGGGATATTGACCACGACCCAGTGGGTCCACCCTTTGCCGCCATTGGCATCCTGGTCGAACACCGTCAGGACGAAACTCTGGGTGCCCTGCGGCGCACCTTCCCAATTGATATGCGGCGAGAGGTTGCCGCCCTCGCAGCCGAGGCCGAAGGCCTTGCTCAGGACCTGACCCTCCTGGAATTGACCGTCCTTGATATCGTGACTCCAGACCCGGAAGTTCACGGCATGTGCCGGCACCGCCGCCGACATGGCAACGCCCATGAGCAAGAGTGCCGCGATCAGCCACCGAATTTTCATCGAGATCATAGGTCCTGGTTCCCCTTCCCCGGATCGACCGACGCCCAGTCTGTCACGTCGCGCCAACACTTGCGACATCCGAAGGTCGCCTTCAACCGGTTGCGGTTACCGGCAAGAACCGCTAGGCCATGGGCGCAACAGGCGGCTGGCACCGGTTGGAGTTGGATCCCCTTATGGCTGAGTTCGATTTCCTCATCATCGGCGCCGGCATGGCTGGCGCCTCGGCCGGCTACGCGCTCGCAAGCCAGGCCCGCGTCCTGATCCTCGAGCAGGAGGACCAGCCGGGTTACCACACCACGGGCCGCTCGGCCGCCCTCTATGCCGAGACCTATGGCAACGCGACCGTGCGGGCGCTGACCACCGGCGGCAAGGGTTTCTATTTAGGCCCGCCGCCCGGCTTTGCCGCCCATCCCCTGCTCCTGCCGCGCGGCGTCGTCTTCGTCGGCCGTGCCGACCAGCGCGGCTCGCTCGACGCGTTCCTCGAGGAAGTCTCGGGCCTGCGCAGCAACATCCGGCGCATTGCCACGGCCGAGGTCGAAGCGCAGGTGCCGGTGTTCCGGCCGGGCTATCTGGCCGATGCGGTGCTCGATCCCGATGCCATGGATATCGACGTCCATGGGCTGCATCAGGGCTATTTGCGGGGCCTCAAGGCAGGTGGCGGGCAGGTCATCACCGACGCCCAGGTCCGTGGCCTCTCGCGGCAGGCGGGGTTGTGGCAGGTCGAGAGCAAGGCCGGCGCCTTCGCCGCCCGCGTCGTCGTCAATGCGGCCGGCGCCTGGGCCGACGAGATCGGCGCGCTGGCCGGCGCCGCACCGATCGGGCTGGTGCCGAAGCGCCGGACCGCGATCCGGTTCCGCCCGCCCGCCGGTCTGGACGTCGCGCGCTGGCCTACCATCATCGATGCCGACGAACAATTCTATTTCCGGCCCGATGCCGGCCAGATCCTGGCCTCGCCCGCGGACGAGACACCGATGCCGCCTTGCGACGTCCAGCCGGAGGATCTCGACATCGCGATCCTGGTGGACCGGCTGGAGCAGGTCATCACCCTGCCGATCCCGCGCATCGAGAGCCGCTGGGCGGGTCTGCGCTCCTTCGTGGCCGACAAGACACCGGTGGTCGGCTATGACGACCGGGTCGAGGGTTTTTTCTGGCTCGCGGGCCAGGGCGGCTATGGCATCCAGACGGCACCCGGCATCGCAGCCCTCGTGAGCGCGCTCGCACGACACGAACCGGTTCCGCCCGAGCTGGCGGCGTTGGGCGTGACCGAGGCAGCACTCTCCCCCATTCGGCTGCGCTGATGGATTGAGGGCGGCGGGGACACCCGCGCGCCTTGACGCTTCCGGTACCCCGCCGGATACTCCCCACTTCGCCTGCCACGAAGCTGCAATGAAACCGACAAAAGACCACCCCCGCAGGCGATCGGGGATCGTTCCGCCACGCACCGACCGACGCTCGGATCAAACAGCGCGGGCTGCAAGGCAGGACGCCTGATGGAATGCACAAAAGGGAGAAACCCATGAGACTGAATTTGAAGGCGATGCTGCTCGGCGCCGCCGCGCTGCTGGCCACCGCGATCGCCGGACCGCTCTCGGCATCGGCGGCAGGCGACCCCAACACGCTCGTGGTCGGCAAGGCCGGCGACGTGGACAGCATGGATCCGGCCGTCACCGTGACCAACAACAGCTGGACCGTGACCTATCCCGCCTATGAGCGGCTGGTGAAGTTCAAGGTCGAGAACGGCAAGGGCAGTACCGAGGTCGAGGGCGACGTCGCGAAATCCTGGACCGTCAGCGATGACGGGCTGCAATGGACCTTCACGCTCAATGACGGCCACAAGTTCGCCGACGGTTCGCCGGTCGACGCGGCCGCGGTCAAATACAGCTTCGACCGCCTGTTCAAGGTCGCCAAGGGCCCGTCGGAGACGGTCGGTCCCGTCACCGAGGTCCAGGCGATCGACGCCCATACGGTCAAGTTCATCCTGAAGGAGCCGTTCGGTCCCTTCCTCGCCGGCCTCGCGACCAACGGCGCCTGCATCGTCAGCCCGGCTGCCGCGCAGCATGAGAAGGACGGCGATCTCGGCCAGGCCTATCTCGCCGAGCACACGCTCGGCAGCGGCCCCTACCAGGTGACGAGCTGGGAGAAGGACCAGCAGGTGGTGATGGAGGTCAACCCGAACTATGCCGGCCCGGCGCCTTCGTTCAAGAAGGTCATCGTCAAGATCATCAAGGAAGCCTCCGCGCGCCGCCTGCAGCTCGAGAAGGGCGACATCGACATCGCCGAGGACCTGCCGGTCGACCAGTTCGACGCGCTGAAGAAAGCGGATGGCGTCACGGTCGTGGACGAGCCGAGCTTCCAGGTGACCTATCTCTATCTCAACAACACCCGCAAGCCGCTCGACGATGTCCGCGTGCGCCAGGCGATCTCCTATGCCGTGGACTATAAGGGCATCATCGACGGCATCCTGCTCGGCAACGGCGTCCAGATGCGCGGGCCCGTGCCGGAAGGCCTCTGGGGCCACGACGATGCGAGCTTCCAGTTCACCACCGACGCCGCCAAGGCCAAGCAGCTCCTGGCCGATGCGGGCGTGAAGGACCTCAAGCTCGGCTATCTCTATTCGAAGAAAGATCCCAACTGGGAGTCGATCGGCTTGGTGCTGCAGCAGAATCTGGCGGCGATCGGGATCACCGTCGAGATGCAGGAGTTCGCCTATCCCACCATGCGCGAGAAGCTGAACAGCAGCGATTTCGACATCGCGGCCGGCAACTGGACGCCGGACTATGGCGACCCCTACATGTTCATGAATTACTGGTTCGACTCCGACCTGCACGGCCTGCCGGGCAACCGCGCCTTCTACACCAACCCGAAGGTGGACGAGCTCATCCGCAAGGCGGCGACCGCGGCGAATGTCGAGGAGCGGAAGAAGATCTATGCCGAGGCGCAGAAGATCGTGATCGAGGAGGCGCCCTATGTTCTCCTGTTCCAGGCGAACTATCAGGTTGCCATCCGCTCGGACGTCAAAGGGTTCGTCTACAACCCGATGACGCTGCAGATGTTCAACTTCGAGACCATGTCGCGGGCGCAGTAAGCGCCCAGAAAACCCAGGGGCGGGCGCGGTCGGTGATCGCCCCGCCCCTGCGCTTTTCCGGATCCCGCCCATGTCCTATCTGAACATCGTCCGGCGCCGGCTGCTGCTGCTGGTCCTCGTCGTGATCGGGGTCTCGATCGTCACCTTTGCGATCTCGCATATGATCCCGGGCGATCCTGCGCGGATGATGGCGGGCGAACGCGCCTCCAACGAGCTGGTCGCGCAGATGCGCGCCAAGCTCGGGCTCGACCGGCCGCTCTATGAGCAATATCTGACCTATGCCGGCGACCTGCTGCACGGCGATCTCGGCATCTCGATCCGCACCCAGCGTCCCGTCGCCGACGATATCCTGCGCTTCTTCCCGGCCACCATCGAACTGGCCCTGGCCGCGATGATCTTCGCGATCGTGCTGGGCATTCCCCTGGGCGTGATCTCCGCGGTCGCCAAGGATCGCGCCATCGATCAGATCACCCGCACCTTGTCGGTGACCGGCATCTCGACGCCCGCCTTCTGGCTGGGGCTGCTGCTGATCTATCTGTTCTACGGCAAGCTCGAGATCCTGCCGGGCTCGGGACGGCTCGACAGCGCCCTGACGCCGCCGCCCTTCGTCACCGGCTTCTACACGCTGGATGCGCTCTTTGCCGGCGACGGCAAGGCCTTCGTCAGTGCGGTCCGACATCTGCTGCTGCCGGCCGTCACGCTGGGCTTCCTGCATCTGGGCATCGTCACCCGCCAGATCCGCTCGGCGATGCTGGAGGTGCTGACCGAGGATTACATCCGCACCGCCAAGGCCAGCGGGCTTTCGCGCCGGCGCATCCTGTTCGATCATGCGCTGCGCAACGCGCTGATCCCCTCCGTCACCATGATCGGCCTCGCCTTCGGCGACCTGCTCTATGGCGCGGTTCTGACCGAGACGGTCTATGCCTGGCCGGGCATGGGCAACTATGTCGTCCAGTCGATCAACGCGCTCGATTTCCCGGCGATCATGGGCTTCACGGTCGTCGCCTCGACCGCCTATGTGCTGCTCAATCTCTTCGTCGATCTGACCTATATGCTGCTCGATCCCCAGATCCGGGGAGTGGGCTGAACCATGGCCAGCGACAGCAATCTCGCCGCCACGCCGCTGACGCCCGGCCCCACGCCGGAGGTGAGCGCGCCTGCCAGCAGAATCGACCTCGCCTATATCTGGTATCAGCTCAGCCGCAGCCCGCTCACCCTCGTCGGCCTCGCCATCATCGTCTTCGTGCTGCTGGTGATGCTGCTGGCGCCCTGGATCGCGCCCTACGACCCCAACGCGCTCGATCTGCGGGCGCGTCTCGCCGCTCCCGGCGCGGTCCATTGGCTCGGCACCGACCAGGTCGGCCGCGACCTGCTCTCGCGCATCATCTGGGGCTCGCGCGTCTCGGTCACGATCGGCGTCGCCATCGTCTTCTTCTCGATGAGCATCGGCACGATCCTCGGCGCCTTCTCCGGCCTCGTCGGCGGGCGCACCGACACCGTCATCATGCGGCTGATGGATGTGCTGCTCTCCTTCCCCTCCTTCGTCATGGCCATGGCGCTGGCAGCGGCGCTGGGACCCGATCTCATCAACGCCATGCTGGCGATCGCCGTCGTGCGGATCCCGTTCTATGTGCGGCTCGCCCGAGGGCAGGCGCTGTCCTTGCGCGAGCGTGCCTATGTGAAGGCCGCCGTCACCTTCGGCGCCTCCAGGCGCCAGATCGTGCTGCGCCATATCGTGCCGAACGCGATGGCGCCGATCATCGTGCAAAGCACGCTCGATATCGGCGGCGCCATCCTGACCGCGGCGGCCTTGAGCTTCATCGGCCTCGGCGCGCAGCAACCGACGGCGGAATGGGGCGCCATGGTCAGCAGCGGACGGGATTTCTTGCTGGACCAGTGGTGGTACCCGACCTTCCCCGGCCTCGCGATCCTGGTGACGGCCGTGGGCTTCAACCTGCTGGGCGACGGTTTGCGCGACATCTTCGATCCGCGGCTCAAGGGCAAGTGATGGCCGAGACCGCCTCCAGCGCCGGGACGAAGCCAGCGCCGATCGTCGAGGTGCAGGAGCTCACGCTCGAATTCGCGACCTATCGCGGCGCCGTCCGGGCGCTCGACCAGGTGTCGCTCACCGTGGGCGCCGGCGAGATCGTCGGGCTGGTCGGTGAATCCGGCAGCGGCAAGTCGGTCACCGCCATGTCGGTGATGCGGCTGCTGCCGCCCCATGCGGCCCGCATCGCCGAGGGACGGATCGTGCTGCTGGGCCAGGACGTGGTGTCCGCATCCGAGGCCAAGCTCGAGGATATCCGCGGGCGGCTTGCCTCGGTCGTGTTCCAGGAACCGATGAACGCGCTCAACCCGACGATCCGCATCGGTCGTCAGATCACGCAGGTCATCCGCCGCCACGAGCCGGTGAGCGAGACCGAGGCGCAGGCGCGGGCCGAGAAGCTCCTCACGGAGATGCAGGTCCCCGACGCGCGCCGCGTCATGCGGAACTATCCCTTCGAGCTCAGCGGCGGCATGCGCCAGCGCGTGCTGATCGCCATGGCCTTCTCCTGCAACCCCAAGGTCCTGATCGCCGACGAACCGACCACGGCCCTCGACGTGACGGTCCAGGCGCAGGTGCTGGCACTCCTGCGCGAGCGCGCCCGGGGGCGCGGCATCTCGGTGCTCTTCATCACCCATGATCTCGCCGTCGTGGCGCAGCTCTGCGACCGGGTCTATGTGATGTATGCCGGCAAGGTCATCGAGCAAGGCACCACCGCGGAGGTGCTGCGGCGGCCGCTGCATCCCTATAGCCGCGCCTTGCTGCGCGCCTTGCCGGAGTTCGTCGCACCCAAACAACCGCTGGCCTCGATTCCGGGGACGGTGCCCAATCTCATCGCTCCGCCGGAAGGCTGTCGTTTCCGGCCCCGCTGCGGCTTCGCCTTCGAGCCTTGCGGCCGGACGCCGCCACTGCTCGAAGGCCCGGATGAGCCCGCCCATCGCGCCGCCTGCTGGCTCCTGAATGAAAAGCGGGTGGCCCTGCTGGAGCCGCTGGCCTCCGGCGCCAACGTCATGCCGGCGCCCCGGATGGGCAGCGCGCCGCTGGTCCGCTTCGAAAATGTCCATATGCGTTTCCCCATCGGCGCCAATTGGCTGGGGCGCCCCCGGGCGCAGGTCCACGCCCTCAATGGCGTCGATCTCGAAATCCGCCGCGGCGAGACCCTGGGCATCGTGGGTGAATCAGGCTGCGGCAAGAGCACTCTGGGCCACGTCGCGATGGCTCTGCTCAAGCCGAGCGAGGGCCGCGTTCTCTTCGACGACACCGATCCCTGGAGTGTCGGCGGCCGCGAGCTGCGTGCCTTGCGCCGGCGCTTCCAGGTCGTGTTCCAGGATCCGCAATCCTCGCTCGATCCGCGCATGCCGGTCTGGCAGGTGATGACCGAGCCGCTCAGCGTCGGCCAGCGCCATCCGCGACGCTGGCTCAAGGATCGCGCGGGCGCGCTGGCCGCCCTGGTGGGGTTGCGCAGCGACCAGCTCGACCGCTATTCCCATGAATTCTCCGGCGGACAGCGCCAGCGCATTGCCATCGCCCGCGCCCTCGCGCTGGAACCCGACCTGATCGTGCTGGACGAGCCGACTTCGGCGCTCGATGTCTCGGTCCAGGCGCAGATCCTGAATCTGCTGATGGAGCTGCAGAGCCGGCTGAAGCTCACCTATCTCTTCGTGTCGCACAATGTCTCGGTCATCCGGCATATCGCCGACCGGGTCGCGGTCATGTATCTGGGCCAGGTGGTCGAATCCGGCCCGACCGGCGCGCTGCTGCGCCAGCCGGCCCATCCCTATACGCGTGCGCTGCTCGCAGCCGTGCCGACGCTCGATCGCGACACGGAGATCTCCGCCCCCTTACGCAACACCGATTTGCCGAGCGCCATCAACCTGCCAAAGGGCTGCTTCTTCCGCGAACGCTGCCCGGTCGCGATCGAGGGCTGCGAGAAACCGCAGGCGCTGCAGGGGACCTCACAGCCCGATCACCTCGCCCGCTGCCTGCGCGCCGAGGAGTTGCTGAGAGGGCGCGTCTAAAGCGCGACCATCTGCCTTATTCTGTCATGCCCGGACTTGATCCGGGCATCCAGGGCCGCGGCCCCCTCTTGCCCTGGATTGCCGGGTCAAGCCCGGCAATGACAGCAGAGTGCGTCACCCGAACGGGTTCGCGACCTTCGGCCAGAAGGGCCGCGTGATGTTGCGATAGGGAATCTTCGTGAAGTCCTTCGTCAACGCGCCGGGGGCCGCGGCATAGAGCACGCGGCTGGCGATCGGCGCGAAGCCGGCATGGAAATGCTGGGTCGATTTCACCACCACGATCTTGCGCTTCGACAGGTCGATGCCGAGCTTGGTCATGCCTTCGGGATGGAACACCTGCGTGCGCAGGGTCGTAAGCACCAGATCGACGCCCTGGGCCGAGACCCAGACCGAGGGGCCCATCGGATCGGGTGCGTCGCCAAAACGCTGCGTCACCATGTCGGCGACGCCACGCACCGTCACCTTGAGATCCACCGGATCGCCCGAGGTGGGTCCGCATTTGCCGCCGACGCGCAGATCGAGATTGGCGCCCACGCCCGCATCCATGCAGAAGCGGACCGCGATCGGGTCCCAATAATAGCCGGTGGCGACATCGGTGAGGCCGCGATCGAGGATGCGCCGCAGGAAGAAGGTGGAATCGCCGGGCGCGCCACCGCCCGCATTGTCGGTGACGTCGGCGATGACGACCGGATTGCCGTTATGCGCCATCGCCGCGTCCAGCGCCTCGTCGACGGTCAGGAATTTGGGGGCGATGGCGTCGCGCAT
>NZ_JBOHKS010000116.1:0-8855 GCF_050729195.1 Hypericibacter sp. | reverse complement strand
TTGGCGAGCTTGGTCTTGTCATAGACGAAGGCGAACCAGCCATAATCGAAGGGCACGAACTGCTTGTCGGTCCAGGCGATCGGTAGATCGAGCTGGGACAGATCGAGGCCATGATCGGCGATGAGGCCGGTCGCAGCCGCCTCGACCGTCAGATTGGTGTCCAACCCCAGCACGATATCGGCCTTCGAGCTGGCGCCTTCGAGCTTGAGACGCGACAGCAGGGCGGCACCGTCCTCGACCGAGATGAATTCGATCTTGCAGCCACATTCCTTCTCGAAGGCCGGCTTGATCGCCGTCCCGAGCCCCCACTCCGAGGTGAAGGATTCGTAAGTCAGGATTCTGAGCGTCGGCGTCTCGGCCTGGGCCGGATCTATCGTCCCGAAGCCGAAGGAAATCGCAATCGCCGCTGCCATCGCGGCCAAAGACATGAATAAGCGCATCGCGTCGCTCCCTTGGTGACGCGGAGGGTGCGCAGACGAGCTGTTCTCTGTGAGCGGCTCATTTCCCTCCGCCGGCATGACCCGGATCAGGTTCGTCGGGTTGGAGGCGGGAACGGCCCCGTCTCTCCTCTCAGCCCCGAAGGGCACCCCGTTGAGTGGCGCTCATCATAGGGAGGGAATCCGCGATTGCAAGCGGGTGCCGGCCGCCCTTCAGCGAAGGGAGGCGACGAGCGATCCGAAGGCCGGTCCCGCGATCAAAGGCTCGGCCCGCGCCGTATATTCATCGGCGAGATGCCGATAGCTATCCCGGTCCTCGGCGGTCACCATCTGGGCCGCCGCCCAGGATGCGGCGACCAGATGCAGCAGCGCCCGGAACAGCTCGACCCGGACCGCCAGCCTCTCGCGATCCGGTGCTTCATAGGCCTCGAGCAATCGCCGCCGCTGGGTCTCGTCGAGGCGCGCCTCGATGGCGAGGCCGGCCAGATCCCAGGCGGGCTCGCACATGGCCGAATATTCCCAGTCGATCAGGAACAGCCCTTGCTGTCCTTGCAGGAAATTCGCCGGCGAGGGATCGATATGGCTGGGCACCCACGTCACCGGATGGGCCGCGAGTGTCGCGCGCGCAGGCTCGGCCAGATCACGGAGGTGCCGCAGTCCCGCGGATGCCTCGGCGCCCGCGAGCGCCAGATACTGATCGACCTTCGGAAAGAGCTCCATGCGGCCTTGAAACGCATGATGGCTCCGATGGAGCCGCGCCAGCAGGCGGCCGACCGCATCGGTCACGGCCGGGTCGCGAAAGCTCTCGGGCGAGAGCCCCTGCGCCCCTTCAATATAGCGCGTCACCAGGCAGTCCGAGTCCGCCAACAGGATCGGCGGCGCGAGGCCCAAGCCCGCCGCGATCTCGTGGTTATGCAGCTCGGCGCGCCGATCGATGTAGCGCTCGGTGCCGGGTCCGGGCAGCCGAAGAACCGCGCGGTCCTCGCCGCGGCTGAGCAGGAAGCTGCGGTTGGTGAGACCGGCCAGGGGTGTCGCCGTCCAGCCCGGTTCCTTGCCCGACAATCGATCGAGCCAGAGAGATTTCATGGCACCCATGACAATGACATAACCAACCGGCCGCTCAGGAACGGCCCGCCTTCATGAATTCGATGAACAGTCTCAGAATCTCGATACGCGCGTTCTCTTTCGGGTAATAGAGGAAGAAGCCGGGTCGCGTCGGAACATAACGGTCGAGCATGGTCTCCAGACGTCCTGCGGACAGTTCGTCCTGGACACCGGCACGAAGCGACCAGCCGATTCCCAATCCCTCCAACGCCGCTTCTACGACCGATTGAAAGCTGTTGAAAACCAGATTGCCTTTGACCGCCACGGACTGCATGCCCTCGGGGCCCAGGAACTGCCATTCGGCAATTCTGTTGGAGCCGATGAAGCGGTAGCGGATGCAGTTGTGGTGCAACAGATCGCGCGGTTGCTTGGGACGGCCATGCTTCTCGAAATAGGCCGGTGAGGCGAAATACGCCCCCTTCAGCGGCGGCGTGAGACGAACCGCAATCATGTCGTCGTCGATACGATCGCCGAGCCTGATCCCGGCATGAAATCTCTCGGCGACGACATCGACGAAGGCCTCATTGAACGAGAGTTCGATCTCGATCTCCGGGTATTTTTTCTGGAAAGCAGCCAACCGCGGCGCAATCCGGAGCTGATAGGCGCGATAAGGAAGCGTTATCCTGATGTTTCCCTTGGTGGCATTGCCAACCCCGCGGGCTTCCTCCAGCGCCTGAGTCAATTCCAGGACCGCGGGTTGCGCGCGTCGCAACAAGGCGCGGCCGGCATCGGTCAGCTCGACGGACCGCGTCGTCCGGGTGAAGAGGCTCACCCCAATGCGATCCTCGAATGCCTTCAGTTGCTGACTGACAGCCGGCGGCTGCACGCCCAGCGCCGCCGCTGCTGCGCGCAGCGATCCAGCTTCGGCGATCGCGAGAAAGGTCTCCAGGCCGCCGACCGACAGGTTTCTCATTATGTCGAATGTCTTATGTCTCTATTCATATTATGAAGAATATACAAATCAATCGACATGATCCATCTGTTTTGCCGACGGAGAGCAAGAGATGGTCGTCAGAATGGAACGACGCCCGGAACAGGTGACGATCGGCATCATCACGATCGTCGCCACGGTGTTGGCGATGTCCTTCGCCGACGCGGTTGTCAAATATGTCAGTGCGACGTTCACGCTTTGGCAGATCTACGTGCTGCGATCCCTCATCGTGATTCCGGCCCTGATCCTTATTTCCGGAGTGGGCTCTCGTTCCTTCCGAACCGGCTGGAGACTGGGCGGTTGGGTCGGCCTGCGCAGCCTGTTGCTGGCGTTGATGTATGTGGCGATCTATGCCGCGGTCCCGGTCTTGAGCCTCTCCGTCATTGCGGCCTCGCTCTACACCGCCCCCCTCTTCATCGCGCTGCTCTCGGCCTTGCTGATCGGCGAGCCGGTTGGGCTCCGGCGGTGGGCCGGCATCGTGATCGGTTTCGCCGGCGTCCTCCTTATCTTGAGGCCGGCCGCCGATGGTTTCACCGCACTGGCCCTGATACCCGTCGCCGCCGCCCTGCTCTATGCGATGGCGGCGATCATCACACGGTCCAAATGCATCGACGAAGCGCCGATGACTCTGGCGCTGGGCCTCAATCTCGCCTTGCTCGGGGTCGGCACCATCGCGACCCTCGCACTCTCCCTCGGGCGACCGATGCTGCCGGCTGCTTCCGCCTATCCCTTCCTGTTGGGCGCCTGGGGAGCAATGGATCCGCGAAACTTGGCTGTCCTCGCGCTGCTGGCGGCGCTCATGCTTGCCATCAGTCTGGGCCTGGCGAAAGCCTATCAATCGGCACCGCCCACGATCATCGCAACCTTCGATTACTGCTATCTGCCGTTTGCGGCGTTCTGGAGCTACGCGATCTTTTCCGAACCACCGGATTTGGCGACCATCGGCGGAATGGTCCTGATTGCGATGGCCGGATTGATCGTGATGCCAAGGCCAAGGACGGTCCAACAGAAAGCCGAGGCGCCTGCCCGCTAGCCTTCGCGCGCGACGAAGGCCATGGCCTGGCGCGCGGTCCGACGCGGATGGCGGCCCTTGATCGGCTCATGGAGATAGCGATTGACGGCGGCGAGGAGGTGCGGACCGCCCTCTCCCGCCGCACCGGCCCGCCATTCCTCGCGCGCCGCCAGCAGCGTTTTCACCCGATGAATCGCGACGATCTCCTCCTCGATGCCGTGATCGAACAAGGCCGCCACCTCGGTCTCGAAGAAACGGTCCGCGTCGGGAACCTGCCAGCGTGACGGATCCTGCCTGGGATCGGTAAAACCCAGATTGCGCCCGGCATGGCAGGCGAGCTGCAACAGGCCCGCCGGCCAGAGTGCCGGGAACTTGCCACATTGCAGCCGCACGGCATTGGCGAAGGTGATGCCATGGGTGACATCGAGCCAGTTGGCATTGTCCGCCACGGGCTTGTCGTTCCGGTTGTCGAAGGCGAGATCGAAATTCAGCAAGCGCTCGGCATTGACGCCAAGCAAAGCGCCGTAGAGATCGAGCGGCGGCGAGGCACCCGCGGCCGCAACCAGATCGAGCGCGGGCCCAATCCCGGCACTGCGCAAGGCGTCGCGATCGAGCGGGCGCGCCGGGTCGGCGCCGAATTTTGCCAGCGCCTTGGCATAGCCGCGAAACTCCGGGATCAGATCCTCGCGTGTGGTGTAGGCCAGCCCGCGCACCAGCGACTGCAGGAGCGGCCGCTCCACATGCCGGCCGAGACGTTCGACCAGGCGTCCGCATTTCACGACATAGATCAGCGAGTGACCGAAATCATTGTAGTGGCCCAGCGCTGCGCGGCTCAGCGCCGGCTCGAAATCGGCAAACCCCAACCCATGATCGAGCCCGCCGCGCAATCGCGCCAGAGCGCCCGCTTCGTCCTGGGCCTCGATGGCCGCGAGGAATGAGCTCTCGTCATAGGGAATGCTCTCTTCGCCATAGCCATGTTCCGGCTCGCGCAAGCTGTCCTCGGCCATATGGGTCAAGGCTTCAAGAACAGCGACCAGGGCGCGTTCGGGATCCGTCTGGAACTCGTCGGCCAGCGCCAGCCAGTCGGCGGCCCCGGCATAGGCATGGGTCCAGCCGAACTCGAGACGGTCATGCGACCAGAGGATCGCCGCCGCCAGCGCATCGGTGAGCGCCCCGCCGGCCTGCTTCAGCCGGACGAGATCGCGCGCGATCCGATCATATTCCTTGTCGACAAAGGCATCGCGCAGATGCGCGATCGCCTCCGCCTGGCGCTCGCCTGCCGGCGGATCGGAAACATCGACCCAGACATCGTCGCCGCGCAACGCAACCGGGTATGTCCGCAAGCGATCGCCACCGTAGAGATTGGCGCCGTCCTCGAGGTCGAATTTCCAGTTATGCCAGTTGCAGGTCAGTCGGCAGTCGGAGTCGAGCGTTCCCTCGCTCAGCGGATAGCCTTCATGGGGGCAACGATTGTTGCAGGCGCGAAGACCTTTCGGCGTCGCAAACAACACGATCTGCTTGGCGCCGGCACGAAACAGCTTGCGCCCGTTCCGCTCGAGTTCATCGCGGCTACAGGCCTTTAACCACGTGCTCGGGTTCGCACCGTCATCCATGATGGTTAAGAATCGCGCTGTCGGGCCTTTAGGTCAACCCGACGCGAATTGGGGATGTCCAGGGGCCGCGTTCATTGTCGGCCCCCGCGGCGAGGACTATTATCCCCGCGACCCAAATATGGGTTTATCAGGGGCAATACAGGGGAGTAATCGTCATGGCAACCATGCCGACGATGTCTGCGCCGTCAGACCAAGATCTGAAATGGGTCTATCTATCGCTGAACGGGCGGGCGACGCGCTCAAAATATTGGCTGTTCGGAATTGTCGCGATCATCATCGTCGGTGGGATTGCGGGCTTCCTGGATGGATTGCTGGGGCTGACCTTCGAAGGATCGCCCTATGGACCCATCTGCACGGTCGTCGGTCTTGCGCTGATCTATCCCATCATTTGTGTCGCTGGAAAGCGTTGGCATGACCGCAACAAGAGCGCTTGGTGGATTCTGATCGCCCTGATCCCGGTCATCGGCGGGATCTGGACGTTGATCGAATGCGGCTTCCTGCGCGGCACCGTCGGCGACAATCGTTTCGGTCCCGATCCGCTGGGCGGCAAGTAAACCTCGACGCCCGACCGATATAAATCTAAATGGTGAGCCCCGGGTTCTTCCGACCCGGGGCTCGAAGCGTTTTATATCAAGGCATTGCGCGCCGCGGTTCATACCCCGTAAGGGGTAGTCATTTGTAGCGCAGACCGCTTCCCGGTAGAGTGCCGGCCACCGTCACTCACCTCTGGTTCATCATGGATGAAGGCCTACCGACGAACGAGCTGCAGGACTATCTGCGGGCCCACCCCGAGACGCGGTTCATCGACGCCCTCTATATCGATCTGAACGGCTTCGTGCGCGGCAAGCGCTATCCCGCCGACAAGGCCGGGAAGCTCTATTCCAGCGGCATGCAGATGCCGGAGGCGCATTACATCCTCTACGCGATCGGCGATTCCGTGGACCCTTGCGGGCGCGGCTTCAGCGACGGCGACCCCGATTGCGTGACCTTCCCCGTTCCCGGCAGCCTGGCGCCCGTTCCCTGGGCCAACGAGCCGCGCGCGCAGCTGCTGATGACGCAGGCGCGCAGCGAGCGCCCGCCCCATTTCGTCGATCCGCGCCAGATCCTCCGCCAGGTGGCGGACCGTTTCGCCGCGACCGGCCTCAAGCCGGTGATGGCCTTCGAGCTCGAGTTCTATCTGCTCGATCCGGCACCGGATGCCCAAGGTCGCCCGCAATCGCCGATCCAGCCCGGCAGCCAGCAGCGTCTCGTCAGCATGCAGACCAACTCCCTGGAGGAGCTCGACGCCTTCGGGAGTTTCCTCGCCGAGGTCGACAAGGCCTGCCGCGCGCAGAACATCCCGAGCTCGGTCGCCTGCACGGAGTTCGCGACGGCGCAATATGAGATCAATCTCGATCATGTCGACGATCCGGTTCTGGCGGCCGACCATGCCATCCTGCAGCGGCGGGTGATCAAGGCGATCGCCCAACGGCACGGCATGCGGGCGAGCTTCATGTCGAAGCCCTTCCTCGACCGCAATGGCAGTGGCACTCACATCCATATCAGCCTGCTGGACAAGTCGGGCCGCAACGTGTTCGACGACGGATCGCCGCTCGGCAGCGCCACCCTGCGCCATGCGATCGGCGGCCTGCAGGCGACGATGGCCGAGGCGATGGCGATCTGCAGCCCGAACCTCAACGCCTTCCGCCGTTACGGCCCCAACCGCTTCGTGCCGGTGAACAAGAGCTGGGGGGCCCAGAACCGGTCGGTCGCGTTCCGCATTCCCGGCGGATCGCCCAAGGCACGGCGCATCGAGCATCGCGCCGCCGGCGCCGATGCCAACCCCTATCTGGTCGCGGCCGCCCTCCTCGCCTCGATCCAGCACGGCATCGAGAACCAGCTCGATCCGGGCCAGCCCGCCGAGCAGCGCAATGTCAGCGGCGAGGTCGATCCCGACCTGCCCTTCGACTGGATGGCGGCGGTGGACCGGCTCGAGCAGAGCACGATCCTCCGCCAAGCGATCCATCCGCTCTATCTGCAGATCTACGCTGCCGTCAAACGCGGCGAGCATGAGCAGATCATGAGCGAGATCATCTCGCGAGAGTATGCGTGGTATCTGTGAGGGCTCTATGGGCAATTCAGCGCTGCTGCTTATTACCATCGCCATCGAACCCAGCACCGCGCATGATTGGGGAAGAATGGCCGATGCCCTCGCGCAGCTCACTAGTGATGACGACTTGCTCCACTGCAGTATTGATCGCGAGAGCCGGCAAATCGTCGTTGGTGGAATGAGCGAGGCGCAGCTTCAGGATGCGCTCACACGTCTCGATCGCGAGTTTTACGTGAAGGTTAATGCCGGTCCGCCGCAAGTGTCATATCGTGAGACCATTACGAAAGCGATCGAGCAGGACCACACTCACAAGCTGGACATCGGCGCTCCCGACGTGTCGGCTCGCCTCAGAATTCGATTTGAGCCATTACCGACCAGCAGCGACTTTTCATTCGGAAGAGTCGAGGCGGGTGACAAATTGCTGTATGAAATCGCTTCAACTGTCGAAGCGGGCTTGATGGCTGCAAAGGAATCTGGGCCGGTCGCGGGCTATCCGATGATCGGTATCCGGGCCACACTGATCGATGCCGAGCGCCGAGATGCCCGAATGCCGTTAGCGGCCTTTCGCTTCGCTGCCGCCGCCTGCTATCGCGAAGCCGTTCCAAAGGCCCGGCCGGCCTTGCTTGAGCCAATCATGACAGCGGAGGTGGCGACGCCGGAAACTTATATGGGCAACGTCATCGGCGATCTGAACAGTCGACGCGGACAGATAGCCGGCATGGAATCTCGGGCTGACGAGCGGATCATCACCGCAAAGGTGCCCCTGGCCAACCTTTTGGGTTATGAGCATTCTCTAAACTCCTTGACCCAAGGCGAAGGAAGCTTTGCGGTGACTTTCAGCCAGTGGGAGCCGCCGCCCAGGTCGTTCGACGGGCCTCCGTTCCGCCCAGCCATTGGCATGCGGGCATAGCGACTTCCTCGACCCGTGCTTGCGGCGAAAGGGGTGACGCGCCGAGGACCTTTACAGTCTGCCCAACCGCTCGATCAGCAGATCGAAGATGCGCGGCGCATCCGCCTCTTCGAAGGCTTCGACGTTGGCGGGGCCACCCCAGAGGCCGCGCCAGTCGGGGACCGTCATGCCGAGCGTGAGCGGGCTTCCGGTCTCCACCTTGATCGCGAGGCGCGAGCCGCGGAAGAGCGTCGGATCGAGCAGCCAGGCGATGGTGCAGGCGTCATGGAGCGGCGCGCCGGTATGGCGTCCGCCTTCGGCCATGGCCTCGGTGCCGAGATAGAAATCCATCAGGTCGGCGACGGTGCGCGCGGCCGCACTCTTCGAGACCCTCAGGCGGTCCACATGCTCCTGGCGGGCCCGCACCTTCCAGGTGACGTCGAGTGGAAAGAGCGCGATCTCGATGCCACTGGCAAAGACGATCTCGGCGGCGTGGGGATCGACGAAGACGTTGAACTCCGCCGCGGGCGTCATGTTGCCGCCCGCACGCAGAGAGCCGCCCATGACGATGAGCTTCGCAATCTTGCTTGCGATCCGGGGCTCCCGGCGCAGAGCCATCGCGATATTGGTCAGGGGCGCAATCGCGGCGATGATGGTGGCGCGATCGCCGCGGGCCATCAGGGTCTCGACCAGCCAATCGATCGCGTGCTGCGGCTGCAGCTTCATCCGCGGCTCGGGAAGATGCGCGCCGTCGAGGCCCGACTCCCCATGGATCTCCGG
>NZ_JBOHKS010000115.1:0-50055 GCF_050729195.1 Hypericibacter sp. | reverse complement strand
GAATCACGGCGCCGATCCAGCCATTGGCAGCGGCCGCGGCGGCGATGCGGTCGCCCATCGAGGCGACGCGCAGCGAGCCGCCGGCATCGACCACCAGCACGCGGCCCTGGCCCGGCGTCGCCGCCAGGCTCATGAGCGTGCGGTGATCCTCATGCGCCTTCACCGTCATGCAGGGGCCCGCGAAGCTCTGCCGGCGGCCGAAGCCGCGGAACTGCGCCTCGCAGACCAGCAACTCGTCGGGATAGGCATCCCACAGATCGGCGAGCGAGATCTCCATGGTCTTGTCCTTTTCCAGTCGGCGCGGGGCGGCAGGATAGCGGCGGCCGATCGGGCACGGAAGCCACGCGATCGCCGGCAAGGCTCCGAGCGGTTTCATTTCACGCTGGCCAAGGCCATGAATCTCTGCTGGCCTAGGCGCCGGATCGAGGGCCCCCGAGGTTTCATGAGCGCGCGCCGCTATTCGCCGATGGAGATGATCGAGACGCTGGTCGGGTTTCCGACGGTCTCCGCGGATTCGAACCTGAACCTGATCGGGTTCGTGCGCGACTATCTGGCGGACCTCGGCGTCGAGAGCCGGCTCACCTATGACGAAAGCAAACGCAAGGCCAATCTGTTCGCGACTGTCGGGCCGGATCACCCGGGCGGTGTCGTGCTTTCGGGCCATACCGACGTGGTGCCGGTCGCGGGCCAGCCCTGGGAGAGCGATCCCTTCACCCTGACGCGGCGCGGCGACAAGATCTATGGCCGCGGCACCAGCGACATGAAGAGCTTCATCGCGGTGGCGCTGGCCCTGGTGCCGGAGTTCCAAAAGGCGGGTTTGCGCCGGCCGATCCATCTGGCGCTTTCCTATGACGAGGAGGTTGGCTGTTTCGGCGTGCCGCATATGCTGCGCGACATTGCCGCCAACCTGCCGCTGCCGGCCATGGCGATCATCGGCGAGCCGACCTCGATGCAGCTCGCCAACCGCCACAAGGGCGATCTGGTGTTCCGCACCCGCTTCACCGGCCGCGACGGCCATTCGAGCGCGCCGCAGCGCGGCCTCAACGCGATTTTCTCGGCGGCCGAGTTCCTGACCTTCCTCTCGCGCCTGGCGGCGGAGCTGCGCGACGAAGGCCCGCAGGATGAGAGCTTCGATCCGCCCTACACCACGGTGAATGTCGGCCAGATCGATGGCGGCACCGCCTTCAACATCGTGGCGCGACGATGCGAGATCATCTGGGAGTTTCGCCCCATTCCCAGCGTGGCGCCCGAGACCGTCATCGCGCGAGTCCAGGGGTTCGTCGATAGCGAGCTGCTGCCGCGGATGCGCCAGGCAGCCGAGGAAGCCGATGTCGAGACGACAACGCTGGTGGCCCTGCCGCCCTTGATGCCGGAACCGGACTCCCCGGCCGAGGCGCTCATCCATGCGCTGACCGGCGTCAATGAAGCGATCGGCGTCGCCTTCGGCACCGAGGCCGGCCATTTCCAGCAGACCGGCATTCCCGCCGTGGTGTTCGGCCCGGGCAGCATCCAGCAGGCGCACAAGCCCAACGAGTTCATCGAGATCGCCCAGGTCGAGGCCTGCGTCGGCTTCATGCGCAAGCTCGCCGCCTGGGCCGCGGCATCAACGCCCTGAGTTCAATCTCGCCCTAAACCTGCGCCTGCCGTTTTGTGTGTTCGCGGCGCGGATGCACATAGAGGTCGGCCGAATCCTTCGCGACCAGCACCGCAGGCGGTGGCGGGCGGATCGCATAGCTGACCGGCTGCTGATGGTCGGCGAACTGCCGCTGGGCGTTATAGACCCGGTCGAACTTCCAGATCGAGCGCGCGAAGTTGGTCTGGCCCTGGAGGGCGAGCTTCAGGATCAGCCCCGCGGTGTCGCGCAGGGCGCGGAAGCCCATATGCTTCTGGGCGATGTTGCGCTGCGTCTCCACCAGCTGCTCGTAGAACTCGAGCAGGGGGAGGCGCGTCGGCAGCACCGCATGCTGGATGTCGAACAGGCGGTAGTCGCGGGTGGCGAGGCGGCGCGCCTCGGTCAGCCACAGCTCGGTGCCGGGATAGGGCGTCGCCACCGTGAAATGCACGACCTCGGGCACGCTCAGCGCCCATTCGCGCACGACGGCGAAGCGCTCCTTGTCCCAGTCCGGGTCGGCGATCAGATTGATGGCGACCTTGATGCCGAGCTTGCGCGCCACCTCGAGCGCCTCGAAATTCACGCCGGGCGAGGAGCGCTTGCGATGCAGCTTCAAGCCCTCCGCGTCGATCGCTTCCAGCCCGAGGAACAGATATTTGAGACCCAGCTTCTTCCAGTAGGTGAAGACCTCCTGGTTTCGGATCAGCACGTCCGCCCGGGTTTCGAGATAATATTGCTTGCGGATGCCGCGCCGCTCGATCTCGCGACCGATGGCGAAGCCATGCTCGGGATGGATGAAGGCGACGTCGTCGACGATGAAGACGTTCGGCTCCTTGATGGCGGCCAGATCCTCGCCCGCCGCCTCGGCGCTCGCCATGCGGTAGCTGCGGCCGTAAAAGGTCCAGGCGCTGCAGAAGGAGCAATCCCAGGGGCAGCCGCGCGTGAACTCGATCGAGGCGCAAGGGTCGAGCATGCCGATGAAATAATTCTTCCGCCGGCGCAGCAGATCGCGCGCCGGGGGGAACTGGTCCAGGCTTTCGAGCAGCACCGGCACGGGGCCGCGGCCCTTCGCCGTCACGGTGCCGGGAACGCGATCGATGCCGCCATCCTCGATCGCGCCGATCAGCATCGGCGTCGCGATCTCGCCCTCGCCGCGCAGCACGCAGTCGATGGCGCCGGCCCCATGCTCGAGCAGCTCGTCGGCGATGAAGGAAGCGCTGTGTCCGCCCACGAACACATAGCAATCCTTGATCTGCTGTTTGGCGCTTTTCGCGAGGTCGACGACCTCCGGCAGATTGGCGAGATAATTGAGGGAGAAGCCGATGGCACGCGGGGCGAAGCTCTTGAGCTCGGCCGCGAAATCCTCATGCCCGAAATTCTGGAGGTCGATCAGCCGCACCTCGTGGCCCGCCGCGCGCACCGCTTGCGCGACACGCTCCATGCCGAGCGGCTCCAGGCGCAGATAGACCTCGCTATACATCAAGGGGCCGGGATGGACGAAAAGCACGCGCATAAAGCCTCCTCTGAACTCGGGAACTTGGGTCGTCGCCTCCTGAATTGTGGAACTACCGCCCTCAACGCGGGCGATCACACCGTCGAGCTTATCCGGTCGCGACCGGTCGGCGCGAGTCCTCATCCTGATGGTCGGGAACCAGCCACCGCCCCAGACGGCACCGCAGTCTAGCAGCTTGTCGAGGTCATCTCTGTGGCAAGGAAGGAGCCAGACGCGGCGAACCGGTCGGGGTCGCCAATTGCGGGAAACGATCGGCGATCGCCGCGACCGCCTGTCGGAAGCGTTCTTCCCAATCGCCGGTCAGCGTCATATGCGGCAGGTTGCGTCCGGTCAGTTCCACCTGGCAGTGCCGGGCGAAGCGGGCCCGCATTTCGGGGTCCGGAAAATAGCGCGTGCCGTCATCGATCCAGGGCACGTCGACATCGCAATTCAGATAGAGATCCGCAGGCTTGGCGATGTGATTCAGCCGCGGATCGCGCTCCCCCAGCAACATGTCCGACCAGACCGCGGTCAGGACGGGATCGGTGTCGAGCAGCAGGATGCGGTTGGCCTGGCGCGCCGCCGCCGCCGTCAGCGCCTCATGGCCGCGCGCGATCAGGACCAGATCTTCCAGGCTGCAACCAGTGCCGAAATGCTCGGTGTGGGTCCGTCCGTATTCCGGCACGAACAGCGTGTCGAAATGCGCGGCCAGCCGGCGCGCCAGCCTCGATTTGCCGGTGCTCTCGGGCCCGAACAGGCAGACCAGCTTCACGAAATGGGGTCGGACGGGCGCGGGGATCCGGTCCCAATGGGCGAAGGGATCGCCCAGCACGTCGCGCCCGGCGGCGGGCACGGCAAGGCGCGGCGGATCGACCGGCACGAAGCGGCCGCCGACCTCCGCCGCCAGGCGATGGCCATAGCTTTCCGAGGCGAAGACGAAATCGATCGGCTCGGGATGGGCGCGCTTCACGATCCCGCGCCAGATCGGCCAGAAATCCGGATGCTCGGCCGGCTCCTGCGGCACGTCGTCGGTCAGATGCACGACGCGCGCCTCGGGAAAGAGCTCTTTCATCCAGGCGAAGCGCAAGGCGCCGGGAATGGGGTCGCGCGCCAGGCTGCAGACGAGGATCGTCAGATCCTCGACATAGTCGCGGGCGAAATCGCAAAGCAGCACATGACCCTGATGCGGCGGGAGGAATTTTCCCAGAAGGAATCCACGGGCCATGGGCGCTCCGGCGACGGTGACGAGGCCGGCCACTTTAGCCGCAGCGCGGCCGTCTCGTCGCGGCTCCCATAGCCCGTTCTTGGTAATCAATCGGTATGGGCTATCCCTGTGAGAAGGGCGGCCGGATTCTCAGAGTCTCGGACGTCGGCTTCGGGCCAGGCGATTGGCAGCCGCAATATCGCTACGATTGACGCTTCTCAGCCTCGATCAGCCGGCGCGCCTTGTCGCGCAGCTCGGCCAGGGTGTCGCCCGGCGCATGGCCCTCGACCTGATCGAAATCGAGCTCGAGCACGATGGCGCGCAAGAGGCGCATGGCCTCGCTGTCCGGGTTCGTTGCCTTGGCCTGCTTCATCGCTTTCATCCGCGATCCCCATCACTCTGAGTTTCCGTTCGGGGGGCGGCGATGGACGGGATCCCTGGCCCCTCGAGCGGCGGTGCCGCGAAGCGGGGACTCCCATCCCGTCCTTCGCGCATCGATACCGGCTGGGTTCGAGCGATAGTCGCGGAAGATGGCGAGAAGGTGGCAAAACGCCCGCATGGTGGCTTTGTCACGCTGACGGTTTTGTCATGTTGACCGACATCGTCAGGCAGCGCGGCGCTCGCGGCGGAAGAACTCGCGGGTGAAATCCAGGAAAGCCTGCGCCACCGGCCGCAGCTTGTGGTCGGCCAGATGGACGGCGGCGATCGGCGCGGCAGGGAGCGCGTCGGTCAGCTTGACCGCCCGCGTCTGCTTGCCGTCATAGGTGGCGAGTGTCTTGGAGGGATGATTCAGCACGGTATAACCCAGCCCGTTCGCCACCAGGCTGCGCACCGCCTCGACCGACTGGGTGCGATAGCGCACCTGCGGGGACAGGCCGAGCGCGCCGAAGACCGAGGCGAAGTAGTCCCGGCTGACCGGCATGTCGAGCAGCACGCAAGGTTCGTCCTTCAGTTCCTTGAGCGAGATCGCGCGCCGCCGCGCGAGACGGTGGTCGGCCGGCAGCAACGCATAGGCCGGCAGCTCCATCATGCGCTCGACCGCAAAGCGCCGCGGCAGTTGGATGTCGTAAGTGAGGGTCAGCTCGATCCAGCCCTCCATCATGCCGCGTTGCAGGAAGATCTGATCGCCCTCATGGAACACCACCTCGATCTCGGGATATCTCGCGGTGAAACCGCTGATGATCGAGGGCAGGTAGCGCGCCAGGATATAGGCGAGGCAGCCGATCGAGAGCGTGCCGCGCAGCTCGCTGCCGACCCCGGCGAGCGTGGTGGCGAAGTCGTTGACCTGGCTCAGCAGCTTGCGGACTTCGCGGAGAACTTCCGTTCCGGCCGGCGTCAGCGCCACGCCGCGCGCATGCTGGCGCACGAAGAGATCGACGCCCAGCGCCGTCTCGAGCTGGCGGATGGCGAGCGAGACCGCGGGCTGCGAGACATGGAGGCCGCGCGCCGCGGCCGTGACATTGCCGGCATCGGCCACCGCCACGAAATAGCGCAGCACCCGCAAGGGAAGGTCGATCAGGTTCATCAATGCAGATCATAAATAAATTATATTTTCCTATCTAGCGGTTCCTTGCGAGCCTCGGGACCTGCCGGAGAGGAGGCCCGCCATGCCGGACACCGAGCGCAACGAGCGCGATTACGTCGTCAGCAAATCGATTGCACGCCGCGCGACCGATCCCAACCTTCGCACCGGCTCGGAGTTCCGCGAGAGCCTGCGCGACGGCCGCCATGTGATCGTCAATGGCCGTGACGTGTCCGACGTGACGAAGGAGCCGACGCTCGGCCGCGGCATCGACCAGCTCGCCCGCTATTTCGACGCGCAGCATGACCCGGCGACGCGCGACCTGCTCACCACCGTCGAACCCGACACCGGCGAGCGCATCTCGACCGCCTGGCTGGTGCCGCGCTCGATCGAGGATCTCTGGCGTTACGACGCCATGATCAAATGCAGCACCTCCTTGAGCTTCGGCGTGTTCGGCCGCCCGCCCGACTACGGCCCGGTCAAGGCCATCTCCTTCGTCGCCTGGAACCATCTGGTGCGCAAGCTGGAGCCCGAGGCGCTCGACAAGATCATGAATTTCCTGCGGGTGGGACAGCGCAACAACCTCACCAGCGCCGACGTCATCATCGATGTCCAGACCGACCGCAAGACGCCGGTGGCGCAGCGCGCCGCCCGCCTGCGCGTGGTCGAGGAACGGAAAGACGGCATTGTGATCTCGGGTGCCAAGGCCGGCAATTCGGTGCTGGCCCAGGGCAATATCGGCACCATCTCGATGCCGCCGCCCACCCCCGGCATGCCCGAGGAATGCATGATCTGGGCGGTCGTGCCGGCCAATGCCCCCGGCATGAAGCTGCTGCTGCGCGAGGCCAATACGAACGGCGCAGAGGCCTCCGAGGATCACCCGATCGACGCCAATGGCGAGGAAAGCGACGGTCTCCTGATTTTCGACCGCGTCTTCGTCCCCTGGGACTATGTGTTCAGCTACAAGAACAAGACCACGGCCGACATCTACAACATCCTCGGCCAGTTCGCCTTCTGGAAGATCGCGACTCGGCTCTCCTATCGCGCCGAGATCTTCGCCGGGGTGGCGCAGATGATCGTCGATGCGCTGGGCACCGACCAGATCCCGGCCGTCCGCGCGCTGGTCTCCGAGGTGATCCATTATGCCGCCACGCTCCGGGGCATGATGACGGCCGCTGTCGAGCGGGCGAAACCGACCGAGAGCGGCGTCATGCTCCCGGACCATGTGTTCGTGACGGCGGGCCGGCTCCACAGCATCGAGGCCTATCCGCGCATCATGCAGATCCTGCGCGAGCTGTCGGGCCAGGGCCTGATCGGGCGCCTGCCGCAGGCGACCTGGGATCGGCCCGATATCGGGCCGCTGCTCGACGAATATCTGCCGGGCCACAAGCTCAATGCCCGCGACAAGAACCGCCTCTTCAACCTGGTCTGGGACATGTCCTGCAGCCCGAGCGCCATGCGGCTCGCCCTCTTCGAGAACATCAACGCGACGCCGGCGCCGGCTTTACGCGAGGAGCTCTATCGGGTCTATGATCGGGAGCCTGCCATGGCGGCCATCCGCAAGCGGGCCGGGATTGCCTGAGGAATGGGCGCGTCGCCCGATGTGATGTGCCCGATGTGATGTGCCCGATGTGATGTGACGGAGAAAGTGCGAGCTATGATCCG
Source organism: Hypericibacter sp. (assembly GCF_050729195.1). Lineage (NCBI taxonomy): Bacteria > Pseudomonadati > Pseudomonadota > Alphaproteobacteria > Rhodospirillales > Dongiaceae > Hypericibacter > Hypericibacter sp. Next base: position 42,560 of record NZ_JBOHKS010000115.1, on the reverse strand, counting down.
CAACCCGATTCCCTGGCCCGATGGCGCACGCTGCGCAGTCGCGATCACCTTCGACATGGATGCCGACAGCATCCTGCATCTGGCGCATCACGAGCAGGCCAACAACAAGGTCGCGACCATGTCGATGCTGCGCTACGACCCCGAGGTCGCGGTGCCGCGTCTGGTCGACATGTTCGCCGAGTTCGGCATCAAGCAGACCTTCTTCCTGCCGGCCTGGTGCATCGAGCGCTACCCGGCGACGGTCGAGCTCATCCTCGAGGGCGGCCATGAGATCGGCCATCACGGCTATCTCCATGAGCATCCCAACGAGCTGCCGCCCGAGGAGGAGCTCTATTGGTTCGATCGCAGCATCGACGCGATCATGAAGGCGACCGGCCAGGCGCCACGCGGCTTCCGCGCGCCCTCCTATCGTTTCTCGGCCAAGACGCTCGATTTCCTGGTGCAGCGCGGCTTGAGCTACGACGCCTCGCTGATGGGCGACGACATTCCCTATCTGCTCGACAATGGCCAGGGCCGCGTGGTCGAGCTGCCGTCGCATTACGCGATGGACGACTGGGCGCATTTCATGGTGGCGCGCGACCTCGGCTATATGATGCCGATCAAGGCGCCGTCCCATGGCATGGACGTCTTCCGCGAGGAGTTCGACGCGGCCTGGCGCTATGGCGGGCTCTGGATCTCGGTCTGGCATCCGATGCTGATGGGGCGCCTCGCCCGTGCCGCGGCGCTGGCCGACCTGATCGCCCATATGCAGGGCAAGGGCAGGGTCTGGTTCGCGAAGCTCGAGGAGATCGCGGCCCATGTGAAGAAGGTCGTGGCCGACGGAAGCTGGAACCCGCGCGTCGATCGCCTGCCCTATTACCCGGGGCCGATCCCGGAACTGCCGAGGAAACCGATATGAGCCCTGACAGCGCCGCCGCCGATCGCATCGCCGCCGACAAGGCGACATTGCTGGGCTGGATCGAGCGCGACCGCGATCGGCTGATCGGTTTTCTCAGCGGCTTCGTGCAGGCGGCGAGCCCCAACCCGCCGGGCGACACGCTGGCGCCGGCGGCTTTTGTCCGCAATTTCCTCGAGGCGGAGAAACTGCCCTATCGGGTGATCGCGCCGCACGAGCAGATGCCCAATCTGGTCGCGAGCTTCGAGGGCAAGGGCGCCGGGAAGCATCTGGTGTTGAACGGCCATATCGACGTGTTCCCCTCGGGCGATCCGGCGAATTGGACGCATGGGCCCTGGAGCGGCGACATCGCCGACGGCTATGTCTGGGGCCGCGGCGCCGCCGACATGAAATGCGGCACCACCGCCTCGATCTTCACCTATGCCTATCTCCATCGCCTGCGCGAGACGCTCAAGGGCAGGCTCACTCTGACCGTGGTCTCGGACGAAGAGACCTTCGGCCCCTGGGGTGCCCGCTATCTGATGGAGCATCATCCCGAAATCCATGGCGATTGCTGCCTCAATGGCGAGCCCAGCGACCCGCTCACGGTCAGGTTCGGCGAGAAGGGGCCGCTCTGGCTCGCCTTCACCATCCGCACCCAGGGCGCCCATGGCGGCTATCCTCATCTGACCGAGAGCGCCACCCAGATTGCCGCTTCGTTGATCGGCGATCTCTATCAGCTGGCGCGCCAGAACGTGCCGCCGCCCGGCAATGTGGGCGGCATCCTCGATCGTTCGGCCGAGGTCATCGAGCGCGCGCTGGGCACGGGCGCCACCGAGGTGATGCGCTCGGTCACGCTCAATATCGGCGTGATCCAGGGCGGGCTCAAAGTGAACATGATCCCGTCCGAATGCCGCTTCGAGGCCGATTTCCGCCTGCCGGTCGGCATCGGCAGGGAGGGGCTCATGGAGAAGATCCACACACTCCTCAGCCGCTACCCGCAGGCCTCGATGGCCGAGATCAATTACAGCCCCTCGAACTGGTGCGATCCCGAGCATGAGATGATCGGAATCATCCAGGGCAATGTGAAGGCGATGAAGGGCTTCGAGCCGGCGCCCATCGTCGGGCTCGGCGGCACCGACACGCGGCTCTGGCGCTATCGCGACATCCCCGCCTATGTCTATGGCCCCTCGCCCAAGACCATGGGCAAGACCGACGAGCGGGTCGCGATCGAGGAATTCCTCCATATCGTGCGCACCCACACCCTCTCGGCCTACGACTATCTGAGCCGCTGAAGCCCGCCTGGCGCGGGCTTTCCCGGTCCCGGCAGCCGCGTCCGCGCGACTTGACCTATCCTATGGGGGAGGATAGGATATCGACCATGCCCGACGATCATCGCGGGGAAGCCCACAAGGGCACGCCCCATGCCAGTCATCCCGAAGTTCTGAAGCGCCTCAAGCGCGCGCAAGGCCATCTCGCCACCGTCATGGCGATGATCGAGGCCGATCGCGGCTGTCTCGACATCGCGCAGCAGCTCCAGGCGGTCGAAAGCGCGATCGCCAATGCCAAGCGCCTGCTGGTCCATGACCATATCGACAATTGCATCGAGCGGGCGACGGGCCCGGTCTCGCGCGGAACCCGTGTCGCGCTGGACGAGTTCAAGGCGATCGCCCGCTATCTCTAGACGCGGCCGATCCACGCCCTCACGACCGGAGTTCTCCCCCCGTGAAGCCTCACGCCGCCCATTCCCTCGATCGCTGGCATCACGACCATTTCTATCTGGCCGACCGCCATGACCGGCGCGCGCGGCGCGTCTGGTTCGCCGTCTGGCTCACGGCCGCCATGATGGTGGCCGAGATTGTCGCCGGCTATGCCTTTGGCTCGATGGCGCTGTTGGCCGATGGCTGGCATATGGCGACTCATGCCGGTGCCTTGGGCCTGGCCGGTTTGGCTTACCGCTATGCCGCGCGCCATGCGCGCAACAGCCGCTTCAGCTTCGGCACCGGCAAGATCGGCGATCTCGCGGCTTTCACCAATGCGATCGTCCTGGCCTTGATCGCCGGCGTCATCGTCTGGGAATGCGTCCGCCGCCTGCTGGCGCCGGAGTCCATCGCCTATGGCGAAGCGCTCGGGGTCGCGGTCCTGGGCCTGCTGGTCAATCTCGTTTGCGCGGCGCTGCTGCATGAGCCCGCCGGGAACGCACATGGCCATCGCCATGATCACGACCACGCGCACGAAGCCGGACATGGTCACAGCCATCGCGATCATAATCTCCACGGCGCCTATCTGCATGTGATCGCGGACGCCGCAACCTCGGTCCTGGCGATCGTCGGACTTATGGCTGGGCTTTTCTGGGGCTGGGCTTGGATGGATGCGACAGTGGGCATGGTCGGTGCGGTTGTGATCGGGCGCTGGGCCTTGGGACTGCTGAAAACCAGCGGCGCCGTGCTGCTCGATGCGGTTCCGGATCGGGATCTCGAACAGCGCATCCGAGCGCGGCTCGAGAGCGAGGCCGATCGCGTGACCGATCTTCATTTGTGGCGGCTGGGGCCGGGTCATTATGCGGCCATGGCCTCGCTGGTCTCCACCGCGCCGCAGACGCCGGCTCACTACAAGGCCCGGCTCGAGGATTTGCCGGGTCTGTCGCATGTGACCGTCGAAGTGGAGCCTTGCGAGATCTGCGAGACGCATTGAAGCGGGACGCCGCCGCCCGGACGATTCTCGCCGTCTAGCTCACCATGCGGTCGGCTTCGCGCGCGCGCAGGTGGGAACCACAGCGTGACCCGGGTTCCGACATCCTTGCGGCTCTCCAGCGTCATGCGGCCGCCATGGAGCTCGATGAAGCGCTTGGTGATGGAGAGCCCGAGCCCGCTGCCTTCGACGCGGCGCGCCAGGCTCGATTCGATCTGCACGAAAGGCTCGAGCGCCATCTTCAATTCGGATTCGGTCATGCCGATTCCGGTATCCGTGACCCGGACCTCGATCCCGCCATCCGTCGCCCGCCCGCCTTCGACCGCGATGCGGCCCCGCTCGGGCGTGAACTTGATCGCGTTGGACAGCAGATTGAGCAGCATCTGGCGCACCAGCCGCTCGTCCGCCAGGACGCAGCCCAACCCTTCCAGATCGCCGAGCGTGGCCGTCAGCCGCTTCTGATCGAGCTGCGGGCGCAGGAGATTGACGCAAGCCTCGGCCATCTTGCTGAGATTGACGCGCTCCTCATGGAGCTGCAGCTTGCCGGCCTCGATGCGCGACAGGTCCAGGATGTCGCTGATCAGGCCCAGCAGCTGCTGGCCGGAATTGCGGATGTCGGCGGCATAGTCGCGATAGACCGGAACGATGGGCCCGCGCACCTCGCTGCGGATCAGGTCGGCGAAGCCGATGATGGCGTTGAGCGGCGTGCGCAGCTCATGGCTGATGATCGACAGGAAATCGGATTTGGCGCGGCTCAGCTGCTCGGCGCGCTCCTTCTGCTGCATCAGCGCCAGGTTCTGCTCCTCGATCAGCGCCCGATGGCGCAGCATCACGGCACGATTGCGTTCGAGGAAGAAGATGATCCCGCCCGAGAGGGCCAGCATCAGCAGGAAGGCGCCGATGATCGCCGGCAGCATCTGCCGGAGGAGCGCTTGGCCCGGCCGCTCCGGATCCCAGGCGATGGCGCCGATCGGACTGCCGTCGGGTGCGCTGAGGGCAATGGCCGTATCGGCCGGCTTGGCGCCGGTCGCCTGCCAGTGCAGATTCTTGAATCCGTAGCTGGTGCCGATCTCGTTCAGAAGACCGGGATCGATCGCGCGAATCAGCACCAGCAGGTGATCCCACTGCGGTCCCGGCTCGCCATCCTGCCGCGTGATCGCGCCGACGGCGGCGATGGCCGGCGCGCCCTGCCACATCACGAAGCCATCGGCAGGCTCCGGGCCCGTGTCCTGCGTCCAGTGGCCCTTGGCCGCCGCACGGGCGGCATTGAAGAGAGGCTGCAGCACCATCAGGACCGGCGCGATCGCGGCGGGCGGCTGCGCCTCGCCCTCGACGAAGACGATGGTGGGCTGGTCGGTGCCATCGATCACGACGGCGGTCGCGATATGGAACGAGGTGTTGAGATACTCGCCGATATTGGCATCGGCCCATTCCGCCGAGGGTTGATCCACCAGATTCTCGACCGCATCGGACCAGAAGCTGTAGTCGCGCGCGAGATTCGCGACCTCGTGCTGGCGCGCGACCAGGATGGCGGCCAGCGTCGTCTGCGACTGCGTCACCGCCAGGCGGTCCTGGCTGCGTGCCGCCATCTGCGTCACGGTCAGAATCGCCACCGCGCCCAGGAGCAGCAGGGCGATCACGGCGAGCATCGGCCAACGAGGAATCGAGTTGGACAACATGGAACGCGTCGGCACACTTTCGGTTCGAGCGGACCCCAGAAGTTCGAGGTCTCACAGCATTCTGATCGGCGGTCCGTCACACCTGTCCGATCGGACAGAGGGTCGCAGAAAAGGGTTAGAATGCCACTAAGGCGCTGAGGGCGATTCCCAAGGGGCCGGGCCGGCTTGGTCCCATCAGCAGCGGGAACGTCCGACAGCAATCGCGGTTCCTTCGTAGGCCCCTGTTAATCCGGCTTTTTCAGGTGCGGGATCCGCCGCTCTAGCCGGCCAGCCGCGACGCCTCCATCCGCCGTTCGGCCGGGAACCAGAGCGTCGCCGAGGTGCCTTCGCCCTTGCGGCTGTCGAGGGTCAGGCGGCCGCCATGGGCCTCGATAAATCTTTTGGTAATCGGCAGGCCGAGACCCGAGCCGCCGAAGCGGCGCGACAGGCTCGATTCCACCTGAACGAAGGGCTCGAGCGCCATCTCCATCTCCGCCGCGGTCATGCCGATGCCGGTGTCGGTGATGACGAGCTCGAGGCCGCCATCGGCCGCGATCCGGCCGGAGAAGCTGACCATGCCGCGCTCCGGCGTGAACTTGATGGCGTTGGACAGCAGATTGAGAATCATCTGATTGACCAGCCGCTCGTCGGCGCGGATTTCGCCCAGCCGCTTCACCTCGTCCAGGCTGAGCTTGAGCTTCTTGCGCTCGATCTGCGGCATCATCAGGCCCAGGCAGGTCTCGGCGGCGGTATCGATGGAGACGGTATCCTCATGCAGCTCGAAGCGATTGGCCTCGATCCGCGACAGATCGAGAATGTCGTTGATGAGGCTCAGCAGATGCTGGCCCGAATTGTGGATGTCGTTGGAGTATTCGCGGTAGCGCGGATGGCCGATCGGGCCCTTGATCTCGCTGCGCATCAGGTCGGCGAAGCCGATGATGGCGTTGAGCGGTGTGCGCAGCTCATGGCTCATGGTGGCGAGGAATTCGCTCTTGGCGCGGTTGGCGCTTTCGGCCTGGGTCTTGGCCTCCATCAGCCGTTCCGACAGATCGCCCAGCTCGAGGCGGGCCTGGTCGAGCTTGCGGAACTGCTGCACCAGCATGCCGACGAAGACCAGCGCGCTGGCGAAGAGGCCGGTCAGCATCGCCGCCAGGATGAGATAGAGCTGTCCCAGCCTTTCGCGCGACTCCTGGGCGCGATCGGCGACCAGCTGGACCACATGAGAGGCGAGCCGGCTCACCGACTGCTCGAGCGAGGGCATCTCGGCGCTCACGACCGCGAGCGATCCGCCGCCCTGGGGCAGATCGCTGACCTGGGAATCGAGCGCCATGGTTTCCGCGCGTGTCTGCTGCACCAGCTGGACCGCTTCGCTGTCGCCGCTCATGGCGCGCGCATTCTCGCCGCGCGCCAGCAGCTCCACCCGGCTGATCAGGATGTCATATTGCAGCGATACCTGGCGCAGATTGCCAGTGTTGGGATCGGCCTCGGCGGCCGCCAGCTTCTGCTGGAACCGCGCGAACTCCACCTGCAGCTCGGAAGCCGCGAGCGTCAGGTTCTCCGTCGGCCCCCGCGACACCGCGGCATGCTCGCCCAGGATCAGCGCCAGCGCCACGACCACGGTCAGGGAGAAGACGCCGACCAGCGTGCCGAGCAGCCAATGGATCGGGCGCGCCCGCAGACGCTTCACCGTCGCCTCTCCAGAAGCGCCTGCCCGATGAGACCGCTCATGGCGCGAGGCTCGCCCCGTCGTTGGACGTCGCCACGCTGCGCGCGACGACCGACTTGCCGTCCCAGGGTGCCGCACCGTCACGCACCACGATCTGCGACAACTGGCGGACCGAGCGCGCGGCGATGGCTTCGGTGTCGAGCCCGGGCTCCCGCTCGATCGGATAGAGGATCATGAGCGGTCCCATCTCGCGCACCGGGATGTCGTGACCCTGACGCGTCAGGGCGATGACCACATCATGATGCTCGGCTTCGGCGATCGGGATTTCCGCGACATAATCGTTGAGCGCGATCGCCTCGACCGCGGTGCCATGGGCGCCCACGACCGCCAGCAGGCGGCGCAGCAGCACGCCCTGAAACTGGACCGGCTCGTCATCGAGCGGCGAGATCGCCGCCATGGTGATGATGCCCATCGATTCCAGCATCTGCCGGTCGAACAGCGCGACCTTGCCGTCCGTGGTCCGGTCGATGTCGCCCGAGACGACGAGCAGCACGGGCCCCTGGGGCGCCGGCAGCAGGTCGCCGGCTTGGGCCGGGAGCGCTGTCAGGAGCAGCAGGAATGAAATCAGGGCGGGAAGGAGCCTTGCCGCCGGACCTATCGGGAGAAGAAGGCCCGTTGGAATGAGCCGATGGGGGTGGATTCCCCGACGGCCCAGCCGCCGGCGCCGCCATCCCCCCGAATGCGACACGCCCATCGAAATGATGTGCGGCCCCCCCCATCCAGTTCCTCGAAACCCCGTCTCTACGACCGGGTATCAATTCGTGCCTGCCTGATGGCCCCGAATCGAACGAATCGGGTGAAGTATAAACAAATTCATAAGATATTCACTCTTATTAACGCTTTGACTCAGGAGTGGGGTCCAACCCTCTCGAATCCTGTAATCCACTAAAATCTAGCTGGTTCAATTGGTTATATATCTTGCCTCGGAAACGGGGCGGCTGCTCTAATGCCGGCCCCCGGAGCCGGCCCGTGCTCCCTCCCTAGCCCGCCCGTCCATCTTCAGGCTGTCCGAGCCTTCATGACCCGTCCCGAACCGGCCTCCTATTACGCGGCCACCGCCTCGCCTCGACCCGCCCGCCCGCCCCTCGAGGGCCCGCTGTCGGTCGATGTCGCCATCGTCGGCGGCGGCTTTACCGGTCTCTCGGCGGCGCTGGAACTGGCGGAGCGCGGCTACAAGGTGGCGCTGCTCGAGGCGGAGAAAGTCGGCTGGGGCGCTTCGGGCCGCAATGGCGGGCAGGTCAATACCGGCTATCGCAAGGGTCCGGGCGAGCTGGTCGCGATGTTCGGCCGCGACCAGGCCCGCCGGCTTTGGGCGCTCTCCGAAGAAGCCAAGCAGATGATCCGCGACCGGGTCGCGCGCCACGCGATCGCCTGCGACCTGAAGCCGGGCTCGCTCTATGCGGTGCTGAAGGAGGAAGAGCTCGGCGAGATCGACGGCGATCTCGAGGTCCTGCAGAGCCAGCTCGGCTATGACCAGGCCACGCGCGTCGATCGGGCGGGCATGGCGGAGCGCCTGGGCACGACCCTCTATCGTGGCGGTCTCGCCGATGCCGGCGCGATGCATCTTCATCCGCTCAATTACGCGCTGGGTCTGGCCGCGGCGGCGGAGAAGGCCGGCGCCAGGATCTTCGAGGACACGCGCGCGACGAAGCTCGACCCGAAGGGTCACGGGATCGAGACCGGGCGCGGCCGCGTGACGGCGCGCTTCACGCTGGTCGCCTGCAATGCCTATCTCGAAGGCCTGCTGCCGGCGCTGGAGCTGCGCATCCTGCCGATCTCCAATTACATCATCGCGACCGAGCCCCTGGGGTTGATCCGCGCCCGTACGCTCATCCGCGACGATGTTGCGGTCTGCGACAGCAAGTTCGTGGTGAATTATTACCGTCTGTCGGCGGATCATCGGTTGCTGTTCGGCGGCGGCGAGGTCTATTCGCGCCGCGATCCGCGCGACATCAAGCGCTTCGTCCGGCCCCATATGCTGCGGGTCTATCCGCAACTGGCCGATGTCCGCATCGATTATGGCTGGGGCGGGCGCCTCGCGGTCACGATGTCCCGCCTGCCCAATATCGGCCGTCTCGAAGGCGACCTCTTCTATGCCCAGGGCTTCTCGGGCCAGGGCGTGGCCCTCACCGGCATCGCGGGGCGCGTCATCGCCGAGGCGATGGCAGGCCAGGCCGAGCGTTTCGACATCATGGCGCGGATCCCGTACCGCGCCTTTCCCGGCGGGCCGTTGTTGCGCCATCCGGCCCAGATTCTGGGTATGTTGTGGTACGCGATGCGCGACCGGCTTTGAGATCGCTCCCTGTCATGAACGACCGCATTCTCTCCGAAGCCTCACCGTCGACGGTCGCCCGGCCCGACCCGGCGCTGCTGCAGAAGGCGGCGGGATTCGTGCGGGCGGGAAATCTGCTCGAGGCCGCGCGGCTGTTCGACGGCGCGGCTCGCAAAGCGGCGCAGCCCGGGCCCTTGCTGCTCGAGGCCGGCCGGCTTTATTTGCGTGCCGGCGACAAGGCCGCCGCCCGGACAAGCCTGGAAGGGGCCGTGGCCGCGGATCCGACATTGGCCAGCGCCCAGGTCAATCTGGGGTTGCTGCAGGCGGAGCTCGGCAATCCGCGGGCCGGTCTCGCGGCGCTCGAGGCGGCGGCTGCGCTCAAGCCGGACGATCCTGATATCGCCGTCAATCTCGCCGTGGTCGAGGCCAGCTTCCATCCTGCCCGCTCCCTCGAACGCTTGCGCTCGGTGCTGGCGCGTCATCCCGATCACCGGCTGGCGCTGGTCAATCTGGCGAGCGCCGCCCACAAATCGGGTCTCCATGAGGAAGCGGTTGCAGGCTTCGAGCGCCTGATCGCGAAGGAGCCTGCCCATCTGTCCTGGCGGATCCAGCGGGCCGCGGCCCTCCTCGGTGACGGGCGCCTGGACGAGGCCCGGCTCGCCTATCAGGAAATCCTCGATCGCGATCCCGGCAACCGCTCGGCGCTGGCGGGGCTCGCGCGACGTCATCGCATCGCGGGCGCACCTGCCGCCGAAATCGAAATCCAACGCCGCATCCTGGCTCTCGATCCCGACCATGTCGGTGCGCTGGCGGGACTGGCGCGGCTGGGCGCGCTGACGGAAGACGCGCGCCTGCATATGAGCCGGCTCGCGGCGGCACCGATGCGCCGGCCGGTCGAGCGCTATCCGCTTCATTATGTGCTGTTCGATCTGGCCGATCGTGAGCCCGGCCTCGAACCGGCCGCGGCGTTCGCGCATCTGGCGGAGGCCAATCGCCTCAAGGCCGAGGCCGGCAAGGCAATGGCGCGCGTCTATGATGCGGCGGCCGAGGAAGCCGAGACGGAGCGGATCATCCGTGTCTTCGATGCCGAATGGTTCGCCCGCCTGGCCCGCGCAGCCGGAGGGGCCGGCCATCGGGACGAGCGGCCGGTCTTTGTCGTCGGCATGCCGCGCTCGGGCACGACGCTGTGCGAGCAGATTCTGGCGAGCCATTCGCAAATGAGCGGGCTCGGCGAGCGCATCGATATCGCACGTATCGCCGAAGAGCTGACGCTCGACAGCGGCGACGCCTGGCCCGAGGCCCTGGCGTCGCTCGATCCGGCGCGCCTCCGAACGAAAGCCTGGGACTATCTCCGCCTGCTCGACCGCGTGACCCCCGGCGCTTTGCGCGCGGTCGACAAGACGCCGACCAATTTCCGCTATCTGGGCCTGATCGCCGCCCTGTTCCCCCAGGCCCGGATGATCCATGCGCGCCGCGGTCCGATGGATGTGGGGTTCTCCTGCTTCGAGCAGAACTTCACCCAGAGCTATCCCTGGTCCACGAGCTTGCGCGATATCGGCCATTATTACGGGCTCTATTGCCGGCTGATGGCGCATTGGCAGAGGGTGCTGCCGCGGCCGATGCTCGACTGGCATTATGAAAACGTCGTCGCCGACCTCGAGCCGGCGGCGCGCCGCCTGATCGAGTTTTGCGGTCTCGATTTCGAACCCGCCTGCCTGGCCTTTCACGAGATGCAGCGGCCGATCCATACGGCGAGCCTCGAGCAGGTGCGCCGGCCGCTCTATCAAAGTTCGGTCGGGAAATGGCGGCGCCATGCGGCGATGCTGGAGCCCTTGGCCCAATCGCTGAAGGCCCATGGGGCGGCGATCGATGAGGGGGAAAGAATGCTCAGGGGGAATCATTGACCGAGAAGATGCAACCGCTATCGGTCTTCGGTCTGCCGGAACGCCGGCGCATCCGCGGCGTCCTGACCGATATCGACGACACGCTGACGAGCGAAGGCAAGCTGACGCCCGAAGCCTACGACGCCCTGGGCCGGCTGCATGAGGCGGGGTTTCTGGTGGTGCCGATCACGGGGCGTCCCGCCGGCTGGTGCGATCACATCGCGCGCATGTGGCCGGTCGATGCGGTGGTCGGCGAGAACGGCGCCTTCTATTTCCGCTATGACGCCAAGGCGCGGAAGCTGGAGAAGCGTTTTCTCGACGACGAGGCCACCCGCGCCGAGAAGCGCGCGCGGTTGAAGCGGTTGGGCGAGAAGATCCTCGCGGCGGTGCCGGGGGCGGCCCTCGCCTCGGACCAGCTCTATCGCGAGAGCGACCTCGCCATCGATTTCTGCGAGGACGTGCCGCCCTTGCCGCCCGCTTCCGTGGACCGGATCGTGGCGCTGTTCGAGGAAGCGGGCTGCACCGCCAAGATCAGCTCGATCCATGTCAATGGCTGGTTCGGCGATTACGACAAGCTCGGCATGTCGCGGCGGCTTTTGAAAGAGGTGTTCGCAGTCGATCTGGATGGGCATCGCGACGAGTTCGTCTATGTCGGCGATTCGCCCAATGACCAGCCGATGTTCGCCTATTTCCCGCATGCGGTCGGCGTCGCCAATGTGCGCGACTTCACCGACCGGTTGAAAGACAAGCCGCGCTATGTGACGCCGTCGCGCGGCGGGGCGGGCTTCGCCGAGCTGGCGGCCGATCTGCTCGCGGCCCGCGCGCGACCGTGAGCGAGACGGCGCCCGTCGCGGCCGGCATCGAGGCCAGCGGCCTCACCGGCTATCTGGCGCCGGAAGGCTTCGTCGAGGATCTGAAGGCGGAACTGGGCGCGGTCGCCGCGATCCATGACCGGCTGGTGCTGGTCGAAGGTCCCGCCCGACCCGCGGCCTGGGCCGCCAATATCTGGAATGAGCCGGTGCGCATCCCGATCGGCTCGATCGCCGAAGGTGCGAAGGTGCTGCGCGCGATCCAGCGCAACTGGGCGCTCTATGATTTCCAGCTCCATGGCCGCGCACGCCTCATTCAGGAACGCCTGCCGCATGTGAGCGCCAAGCCGCTGCAGTTTCCCCAGGCCGTGCCGGCAGCACCCCTGGGATCCTGGACGCTGCTCGACGCGACCACGATCCTCGCGGCCGCCCATTGCAGCAGTCCCTTCCCGAATGGCGAGATCCAGTTCATCGAGGACAAGCTGGCGCCGCCCAACCGCGCCTATCTCAAATTGTGGGAGGCCTTCACGCGGCTGGGCCGCATGCCGGGGCCGGGGCAGCGCTGCCTCGATCTGGGGGCGAGTCCCGGCGGCTGGAGCTGGGTGCTGCAAAGCCTGGGGGCGACGGTGCTGGCCGTCGACAAGGCGCCGCTGGCACCCGACATCGCGAAGCTGCCCCATATCGAGTTCCTCAAAACCAGCGCCTTCGCGCTGGACCCTGTCGAGGTCGGGCCGGTCGACTGGCTCTGCTCGGATGTGATCTGCTATCCGGAGCGGCTGCTGAAGCTGGTGGAGCGCTGGCTGGTCTCAGGCCTCGCACGCAATTTTCTCTGCACGCTCAAATTCCAGGGCGAGACCGATCACGAGACCGCGCGCCGCTTCGCCGCCATCCCCGGCTCGCAGCTGTTCCATCTCCACCACAACAAGCATGAGCTGACTTGGTGCCGGCTCGCAGGTTCGAGCGGCGGATAAGCCCTCCAACCGCTCCCTCCCCCAACCCCCTCCCGCAAGGGGAAGGGGCGAGGAAGAGTCACGGCCGCGTTACTTCGCCATGCCCTCATAGATGAGCCGGCCGATCTGGTCATAGACGGCGGGCTTGGCGGTTTTCAGGTAGAGCGCGAAGGCGACGCCGGCCGCGAGCACCGCGATCACGATCGGCAGGATCCAGTTGGCGAAGGCGAAGCCGCCGCCGAGGAAGTCGATATTCGCGAACAGCAGATAGACGATATAGACCTGGGCCAGGAAGGCGATGAGCGGCGCCACCAGCGTGCTGAACCAGTGGGCGTCCGCCGTGTGATTCTTGCGGAAATAGACGATCACCGCCACGCAGGCCAGGGCTTGCGCGATCATGACCAGGGCCGTGCCGAGCAGCGCCATCAGACCGTAGAGCATCAGATAGGCCTGCTGGGTCGCGTCGTTGGTGCCGGCGAAGATCGCGAACAGCAGCACGATCACCGCCGCGATCACGGACTGCGTGAAAGAGGCGACATAGGGGCTCTTGTAATGCGTATGGGTCTTGCCGAGCGCCACCGGCAAGGCCCGCTCGCGGCCGAGCGAGTAGAGATAGCGGGCCGCGGTGTTGTGGAAGGCCATGCCGCAGGCGAAGGAGCCGGTGAGGATCAGCCAGCTCATGATCTGCTCGGCCCAGCCGCCGATGAATTGCGCCGCCGGCTGCAGGTAGAACATGGCCGAGTTGGTCTGGGCCTGGGTGATGGCGTCGTCGAGCGTCGGATAGGCCGAGACCGCGGCCCAGCTGGTGATGGTGTAGAAGATGCCGAGCCCGACCACGGAGATATAGAGCGAGCGCGGCACGATGCGCTTGGGATCGCGCGATTCCTCGCCATAGTTGGGCGCCATCTCGAATCCGACCCAGGACCAGAAGGCGAAGAAGAGTCCAATCGCGGCGGCACCCGCCGCGAGATCGGCGCCGGCGGCATTCTTATGCGCCGCGAAGCCGATGAAGGCGTTGGCGGGATTGACGGCGGCACCCGACACCATCGCATTGGGGCTGGTGAAGATGCCGACATCGAAGACGATGAGGATCAGCACCTCGCCGATGAGGGCGGCGCCCAGGATGATGGTCGAGAGCTTCACGTCGAAGAAGGTCAGGACCGCGATCAGCGCGACCATGAAGAGTGCGAACCAGTGCCAGCCGATGTTGGCACCGGTCAGCTCCATGACCTTGGCGTTGGCGAAGAAGGCGAAGCCACCGCAGAGCGAAGCCTCGAACACCGAATAGGCGACGACCGAGCCGAAGCCCAAGGCCATGCCGAGCTCGCGGCCGAGGCCGTGGCTGATGAAGGAATAGAAGCCGCCGGTCGCGGTGACTTTCTTCGCCATGGCGGCGAAGCCGACCGAGAACAGCAGCAGGATGACCGTGGCGACGGCGAAGGAAGCCGGTGCACCGATGCCATTGCCATAGCCGACGCCGATCGGAACATTGAACAGCATGGCCGAGATCGGCGCCGCGCCGGTCACGGTGAGGAAGAGCACACCCGGCAACCCCACTGCCTTGTTGTGCAGCATGTGGAGATCCTGGCGTTGCGTAATCTCATAGGCCCCCGTGGCGCCGATGGCGCCGGTGGGCTTCGATCCTTGAGCCGTCATGGACTTCTCCCGCGATCGTTCTTCTGGTTGCAGCCCGCCTTGCGGACAGCCGCTCATACAGCCCCGAGAAGTTTCGATCGATCCGCGCTGGCTCTGATGGCCCCCTGAAGCGAAGCGACCGATCTCAATGCTGACAAGTGGCCCGCCTTGTTGCCGACGAGCTGGCGCCGGAGCCATGAGGCCGTGCCGGCGTTGTGCGATCCTACCAAGCCTCTGGCGCATCGCGGGCTTCGGCGATCATTACAGTTCGTTCATGGTGCCGGCAGAGTCGCGAATCCGCGCGTGAAGAAAGTCAGGAATTATGCCCTATGGCGCGCGGCTTTCGCTTTCGGCGCGGGTGCGGCGCACCAGCAGGATGAAGGCATAGCCGCCCAGCAGCAGGATCGCAGCACCCACCGTCGAGACGGTGCCCAGAACGGGCACGCCGGGCGTATAGCCCGCCACCATCTTCGCATACATGTATTCGGGCACGGTGGTGTCGGCGCCGTCGGTATAGAGCGAGAGCGGGAAGTTGCCCCAACTCAACAGGAAAGAGAACAGCGCGCCGGAGAAGAGGCCGGGCCAGAGCACCGGCAGCGTGACCTCTCTCAAGACTTGCCAGCGGCTGGCGCCGAGATCGAAGGCCGCCTCCTCGAGCGCGGGGTCGAAGCTGTAGACCTGGATCGAGATGACGAGGGTCGCGACCGGCACCACCCAGACCAGATGCGCGAAGACGGCGGTCTTCCAGGAGGTGTCGATGCCGAGCGCGCTGAACCAGAGCAGCAGCGCCAGCCCCAGCACCGATTGCGGGAAGAAGATCGGGAGCAGCACGATCTTCTGGTAGATCGAGCGACCGCGCCAGTCATAGCGGGCGAAGGCCAAGGCCGCGAAGAATCCCAGCACCACCGAGATCGCGGTGACGATGAGCGCGATGGTGATGGAGGTCGAAAGCAAGGCGCGGACCTCCAGCGAGGCGAAGGTCTTTCCCCACCAGGCGAGGCCCCATTTCGTGATCGGGAAATTGAAATAGCGGCTCGAAGTCAGCGAGGCCAGCACGCCGCAGACCGCCGGCATATAGAGGAAGGCCACGATCACCACCGTCCAGGCGGCGATGAGCGCGTGCGACCAGCGCTTGCCGCGTTCGATCGTCATCAGCGGCGCCCCAATATGCGGTCGAGATCGAAGCGCCGCAGCACCGCCAGGACCAGGGCGCCGACGATCAGGATCAGCATCACCGAGATGCCGGCCCCCAAGGGCCAGTTCTGCGCATAGGTGAAGGCGATTTCGATATCATGGGTCACGGGAATGACGGACTGGCCGCCCAGCACCTTGGCCTCGGCGATGGCGCCCACCGCCAGCACGAAGCTGAGCAGGCTGCCGATGACGATCCCGGGCATGGCGAGCGGCAGCTCGACCTCGCGGAAAATCTGCAGCCGCGAGGCCCCCAGATCGTTGGCGGCATCGACCAGATCGCGCGGCACCATCGAGACGCCCAGCGTCATCGGGAACAGCATGAAGGGCAGATAGACATAGACCATGCCGAAGATGATCGTACCCGGCTGGAACAGAACACTTTCGAGCTCGATCCCGAACAGCGACTTGATCGTGCCGAGCAGCACGCCGCCCTTGATGAAGAACAGCACCCAGCCATAGAGCCGCACATTCTCCGAGACGAAGAGCGGCAGCACCATGACCAGTGTCACCAGATTGGCCCAGCGGCCGAAGGTCTTGGCGAGGCCATAGGCCACCGGATAGCAGATCGCGATCAGGATCGTGACCGTCACCACCGCCATGCCCAGCGACCAGAGGAAGGAGGTGTAATAGGTCTCCTCGAAGATGACGCGGTAGTTCTCGAGCGTCGGCCATTGCCAGACCGAGAAGGTGCGCGGCGGCATGAAGCTGAAGGCGACGATCGTCAGCAAAGGCGCCACGAAGCCCAGCAGCAGCAGCAACAGGATCGGCAGCGAGTGCCGCCGGCCCGCGGCCGCGACCCACCGCCAGAGGCCGCTGCCGATACCGCCCCGCGGCGGCTCGATCCGGCTGGCGCTGTCCACGAGCTGGGCCATCAGTCCGCCACCAGGATGCTGTCCTTGGCGTTCCAGCCGACGACCACATCCTCGTCGAGCTTCGCGTGGAAGGGCCGCTGGCGCAGCCGCTCCAGCAGGAACACATGGCCGGCGACCCGGACCTGATACTGGATGCGCGAGCCCAGCTCATATTCGTTATAGAGCTTGCCGGTCAGCCGATTCTCGACGTCTTCGCCGTCGCCGGCGAAGCGCAGGAATTCGGGCCGGATCACCAGATAGCCCTGGCGGAACCCGGCCGGCATGGACCCGATGGTGAAGCTGGTCTTGAAGGTGTCGGAGACGAGCCTGCCGCCCTCGCCCAGGCGCACGTCGAACAGATTGACCTCGCCCATGAACTCCGAGACGAACTTGTCCTTGGGCGTCGTGTAGATCTCGTTGGGCGTGCCGACCTGGACCAGCTTGCCGGCGCGCATCACGCCGATCCGGTCGCTCATCACCATCGCCTCCTCGAGGCTGTGGGTGATGTAGATGAAGGTCTTGCCGGTCTCGCGATGGATGTCCTTCAGTTCCTTCTCGAGCGTCTTGCGCAGCTTGTAGTCGATCGCCGAGAGCGGCTCGTCGAAGAACAGGATCTGCGGGTCATAGGCGAGGGCGCGGGCCAAGGCCACGCGCTGGCGCTCGCCGCCCGAGCATTTGGTGACGTTCTTACCGTAGTAGTTTTCCGGCAGGCGAAGCTGGCGCATGAGCTGCAGGCAGCGCTCACGCCGAACGGCCGGCGCCTCGCCCCGGATCTTCAGCGGGAACTCGATGTTCTCTCCCACAGTGCGGTGCGGGAACAGCGCCAGCGACTGGAACACCATGCAGGTGGGGCGCTTGTTTGCCGGCACGTCGTTGATGCGCTCGCCCTTGAGCAGAATGTTGCCGCCGGTCGGCGACTCCATACCCGCCAGCATGCGCAGCAGGGTGGTCTTGCCGCTGCCCGACGGGCCGACGATGGTGAAGAACTCGCCTTCGCGGACATGGAGGTCGATGTGATCGACGGCCATCAGCCCGCCGAACTGCTTGGTCACCCCCTGAAGTTCGAGGATCGACGGCCGTGCCACGCCCTATACCTCTTCTGAAATTCGATGCGATGCCGATGGACGTCGGAAGCGAGCTTTCGCTCGGACAATGAGGGGCGCCGTCCCTTCGGTCGGCGCCCCCGATCTTGTCCAAGCCGATCAGCCGCCCGAGGCCTCGCGCTTGGCTGCCGTCATGATGTCGAGCAGCTTGTCGTAATCGGGAACGATATCGTACTCGATCGAGGCGTTCATTTCCTCTTCCAGCGAATCCCACTGGATCGCGTCGAGCTCTTCCTTGGTGAAGAGCTTGAAGCAATCCGGATTGGCCATCTGCGCCACTGGATTGAAGGTGCCTTCGGCGAAGGCGACGGTATGCGCGACCTCGGGATGCTGGACATATTCGAGGAACTGAGTTGCCAGCGGCGACAATGCCGGGTTGTTGACGGTCGAGGTCACCTCGATCCAGCTCACCCCGCCCTTGCCGCCGGGCATCGGACCCTTCTTGGGCGTGATGCCGCGGATATTGGCATTGCCATCCGCGCGCGCCGGCGAGGCCGAATAGGTGCCGCCGGTCATGTGGAAATTGATCTCGCCCGAGATCAGCGCCTGATTCATCGTGGCGATATCGCCCACGACCTTGGCGCCCTTGAAGACGCGCTTGGCCGTGTCGGTGAACTTCGCCACCTCGTCGGCGTTATGCTCGCGGAAGGGATCGAATCCCGCGATCAGGCAGATATTGAACACATTCCAGTCGTCGGATTCGAGCACGCCATATTTGCCGGCATTGGCGGCATCGTTCCACAGATCCCAGCCCTGATCCTCGGCCGTGGCGCGGCTCACCTTGTCGGTGTTGACGACGAAGCTGTAGGGGCCGAAGCGCTGGCACATGCCCAGAAGCTCCTTGCCGTCATCGCTCATCGCCCAGCGATAGGGCGGCTTGAAGGCCGGCATCATCTTGGAGAAGTAAGGCTCGAACTTGGCGCGGTCGAGCGGCCGGATCAGCTTCTCCGGATACATGACCTTGCGGGCCCAGGGATTGTTAACATTGATCAGGTCCCACACATTGGTCTCGCCCGCGCGCAGGCGGTTGATCATGGTGGGATCGTTGGTGAGGGATTCCGCCTTCACCGTGGCGCTCTTCGACTGGCGGAAGGGATCGAGCACCTGGGCCGAGTTGTAGCCCTCCCAGCACAGGATGTTCAGCTCGGTCTCCCGGGCGGCCCAGGCCTTGCGGCCGAGCGCCGATCCGGCTGCGAGAGCCACAGCACCGGCCCCCGCCGTTTTCAGTAACTCCCGGCGCGAAAATTGCTTCGTCATGCCTCTGTTCCTCCCTGAGGGCCGGCCCTTGAGCGGCCCGGCATCGTTACCTTGCGTATTGAAATGCCAGTCGAATCCCGGTTCGAACGGGCACACCCCGTCCCTTCCGGAACCGCCATGCCGGCGGCTCCAGGGGAGAAGCTAACCTCCGCCCGCCATTTTCACAATTGAAGATAAAACGACCCACCATTTGCGATATAGAAAATGGCGCCCAACCCGACCCACCCGTCCGGCCGGACTCCATCCGCTACCGACGATGCCCATGATTGACCCGTCCGGCAACCGGTGACTTGACCCGACGGGGTGCGAATTTGACAGGCGAGAACCCCGGCCTAGGAAGATGCTCCCGCAATTGCGCGCTTTGCGGGCAGGCTGCCGACGGCGTGATCAGCCCGGCGGCAGGGACGAGGCCCGGGGCCGGCTGGCGAGACGGGGACCTGGCGCGGGCAAGCCTGAGATCTCGCGCACCAGCTTGGCGAGCAGCGTTTCGCGAAAGCTGGCGAGCCCGTCGGCGACGGTGACGAAGGCGCCGGGCCCGCCGATCACATGGTCGGTGAAATGGGTCGCCAGCGGGATGCCGTTGGAGAAGGCGCTCTCGTCATGGGAATTGATGGCGACCGCATTGATGGTGATGCCGGCGGCCACGGCCGCGTCGCGCGCCACGTCGGCCTTGGGCGCGCCGACGTCGGGCCCGTCGCCCGAGACGTCGATCACGCGGCGCGTGCCGTCATAGTCGCTGGTCTGAATCAGCCGCGTCGCCAGCACCAGCCCCGCGCCGATCGAGTTGAAGCCCTGCGCGCGCCGCGGCGCATGCAGCAAGGCGTTGGCGAAGGCCTGCGCCGAGGGGGCGTCGCGGATCACGGCCCAGTCGACCACCAGGTCGGTCGAGAAACTGCCGGCCCATTCGATATAGGCGATGGCGATCGCGCCATTGGGCCCTTGGGCGATCACGTCGAGAACGCGCGGATCGGTGATCGCGTCGGCATAGCCCTGGCGCTGCAGCTGCAATTCGTCGGCATCGATCGAGCCCGACGCATCGCCCGCCAGCACCAGCTCGAGATCGACCGGCTCTCCCGCCTGCGCGACCGTGGTGACGGCCGCGCTCAGCAGCAGCCAGAGGAGGAGATCACGCGCGCGGCCCATGGAGATGGCAATCCACCAGATGCGGATCGCCCGGCGGGCCCACATCGGTCGTCACGGGACGCTCGGTGCGGCAGCGATCGAAGACCTTGGGGCAGCGCGGATGGAACGGGCAGCCGGGCGGCGGCGATTCCGGATTGGGCACGTCGCCGCTGAGGATGATGCGCTGGCGGCGGCGGTCGGCGTCCGGCTCCGGGATGGCCGAGATCAGCGCCTCGGTATAGGGATGGGCCGGCTCGCGATAGAGGCGGCGGCGCTCCGCCAGCTCGACCAGCCGGCCCAGATACATGACCGCGACCCGGTCGGAGATATGCTCGACCACCGCCAGATCATGCGAGATGAAGACATAGGCGAGATTGAGCCGGGATTTGAGCTCGGCCAGCAGATTGAGCACCTGCGACTGGATCGAGACGTCGAGCGCCGAGACGGGTTCGACGGCGACGATGAGCTTGGGCTCGAGCGCGATCGCGCGCGCGATGCCGATGCGCTGGCGCTGGCCGCCTGAGAATTCATGCGGATAGCGGCGCGCCGCATCGGGCTCGAGCCCGACCAGCGTCAGCAGCGCCTCGACCTTGCGCCGCCGCGAGGCGCGGTCGCCGATGCGATGGATGACGAGCGGCTCGGCGATGCTCGCCCCCACCGAGAAGCGGGGATCGAGCGAGGCGTAGGGATCCTGGAAGATGAGCTGCATCTGGCGCCGGCGCAGCCGCAAGGCGCCCGGCCGCAGGCTCAACAGATCTTCGCCTTCGAAGCGGATGCTGCCTTCGTCGGGCTCATGCAGCCGCAGCATCAGCCGGCCCAGGGTCGATTTGCCGGAGCCGGATTCGCCGACGATGCCCAGGGTCTCGCCGGGCTGGAGGGCGAGGGTGACGCCGTCGACCGCGCGCACCGAGCCCTTGCCGTCGCGCGATTTGAAATGCTTGACCACGCCTTCGAGCTCGAGCAGGGGTGTCTTCGCCTGCGGCGCGGGCCGGGCGGCGGTCGCGGTCATGGCACCGGGTTGAAGCAGGCGGCGCGGTGGCCGGCCGCCATCGCCGCCAGCACCGGCGTTTCCGAACGGCAGCGGCTTTGCACCCGGGAGCAGCGATCGGCGAAATTGCAGCCGACGCCGCGTTTGCTGGGCGGCGGCACGCTGCCGGGAATGGTCGGCAGCCGCGCGGCGGTCTCGCCCAGCTTCGGGCGCGAGGCCAGCAAGCCGGCGGTATAAGGATGACGGGCGTGGGAGAAGAGCGCGCGCGCCGGCGCCTCCTCGACGATCCGGCCGGCATACATGACGATGACGCGGTCGCAGAGCTCCGACACCACGCCCAGATCATGCGTGATCAGCAGCAGCGCCATGCCGGACTCGGCGCGCAGCCGGCGCAGCAGATCGAGGATCTGCGCCTGGATGGTGACGTCCAGCGCGGTGCTGGGCTCGTCGGCGATCAGGAGCTTGGGTCCGCAGGCGATCGCCATCGCGATCATGACGCGCTGTCGCAGGCCGCCGGAAAGCTGGTGCGGATACTGTTCCAGCCGGCGCTCGGGCGCGCCGACGCCGACCTGGGCCAGGAGCCGCGCGGCCTCGGCCCAGGCCTGCCCGCGACCCAGTCCGCGATGGAGCGTCAGCACCTCGGCGATCTGGTAGCCGACCGTGAAAGTCGGGTTGAGGCTCGTCATCGGCTCCTGGAAGACCATGCCGATGCGATCGCCGCGCAGGGCGCGCATCTTCGATTCCGGAAGCGCCAGCAGGTCCTGGCCTTCGAAACGGATCGTGCCGGCCTCGATCACCGCCGGGGGCGTGGGCAGCAGGCGCATCACCGACATGGCGGTGACGCTCTTGCCGCAACCGGATTCGCCGACGAGACCGACCGCCTCGCCGGCACCCATGGCGAGCGAGATGCCATCGACGACGCGGGCCTGGCCGGCTTCGCCGCGAAAGGCGATGGTGAGGCCCTCGACCGACAGCAGCGGCGACGCCGCCTGGTTCATTCGAAGACGGCGCGCGGGAAGTAGAAGGACACTACCCAGTTCGGCTGATCCACGATCTCGCTGATCTTGAGATCACCGGCGACGCTGCAGAGCATGTAGGCGTCGACCGCCGAGAGATTGTGGCGGCGGCAGAGCAGATCGACCATGCCCTTGACCGCGTCGCGCGCGCCGGTGAAGAGATCGGTACCGATACCGGTGGTGGCGTCCCAGCCCTTCTTCCCGCGCGGATCCTCGCCGCGATGCGGAATGAAGTAACGCGGATAGGCGAGCTTGGCGTCCTTCACCAGATCGAACTTCAGCCCGATATCCATCTGGCTCTCGATCGCGGTGCCGCAGACCTCGCCGTCGCCCTGCGCGGCATGGGTGTCGCCGACCGAGAACAGCCCGCCCGCCACCTCGACCGGCAGCCAGAGCTCGGTGCCTTCCGCCATGTCGCGGATATCCATGTTGCCGCCGACGCGCCGGGGCGGCACCACGCTATGATGGCCGGCTTCGCCCGGCGCCAATCCGATGGTGCCGCAGAAGGGACGCAACGGGATGCGGGCGCCGGCATTGAAGCTGGCCGGGCTGCCGAGGCCCTTCTCATATTTCCAGATATGCAGCGCCGGGTCCTTGAACTGGTCGGCGAGCAAACCGAAGCCCGGGATGTTGGCGGTCCAGCCCCAGCCGGACGCACTGTAGCCCAGGATCGTCACCTTCACCGCATCGCCGGGCTCGGCCTCGGCGATGTAGATCGGGCCCGAGACCGGATTGATCTTGCCGAAATCGAGCTTGGCAATGTCGGCGACGGTGGCGCTGGGCGAGAGCTGCCCGCCCGAGGAATCGGTGGTCTTGAACTCGACCGTATCGCCCGAGGCGATCATGAGGCGCGGGTTGAAGCTGTTGTCCCAGCCGAAATGGTGGTGGGACTTGTGGATGGTGTGATTGCAGCCGAGCGTCATGACGATGCCTCCCTCTCGTGATCCGTCGTTCGGAGATGGCGACGGTTGTGATGGGCTCTGTTGAGAAGTAAAGGCGGGCGGCGGCCCATCGGCGCGTCGCCCGCCATCGTCAGGCCTACTGTGCGTCGGTCGCGTAGATGTAGTCGTAGTTCACCGGAATGTGGATCGGTTCCACGAAGAGCTGCGGATCGCCGCTCACCCGCGGGCTGTGCATGGTGTAGCGGGTCTCGTTCATGATCGGAACCCAGGGCGCGTCCTTCATCACGTCGGCGTAGATCGCGGCCCAGGCCTTGTTGCGCTCGTCGGCCTTGGCCGGATCGGTCATCGCATCGGCGGCGGTGGCGCGCTTGTCGAGATCCGGGTTGCAGTACCAGGACCAGTTCCAGCCGCCGGCGATGGCACCCGAGCAGCCCAGGATCACGCTGTAGAAGTTGGAGGGATCCGGGAAGTCCGCGATCCAGGCGAGACCGCCCGACCAGACCATCGGTGCCGCCCCGTCGGTGCCGCCCGCCGTGATGACCTCGGCCTGGGCCAGCGCCTTGATGTCGGCCTTGATGCCGACCGCCGCCAGATCCTGCTGGATCGCCTGGGCGATGCGCGGCTGCGGATCGGTGTTCATCACATAGAGCTCGGTCGAGAAGCCGTCGGCGAGACCGGCATCGGCCAGGAGCTTCTTGGCCTGGGCCGGATCGTAGGGATAGCCCTTGTAGTTCGGGTCATAGCCCGGCATGGCCGGCGGTAGCACCTGGTTGGCGACCTTGGCGCGGCCGTTCAGGATCTGAACGATGCGGTCCTTGTTGATCGCCATGTTGATCGCCTGGCGCACCCGCACATCGTCGAGCGGCTTCACCTTGACGTTGAGGGCGACATAGCCGGTATGAAGCTGCTCGCCGGCGACGAAGAGCTCCTTGTTGGCGGGATCGCTCGTCACCTGCACGAACTGCGCCGGCGGGATGCCGTCGCCGAGGATGTCGACCTCGCCCTTCTGCAGGCGCAGGAGATTGACGGTCGGCTCCTGGCCGATCTCGAAGGTGATCTTGTCGAGATAGGGGACGCCCTTCTTGTTGTAGTCCTGGAACCGCTCCAGCGTCAGGTTCTGGCCCAGATTCCACTCGACGAACTTGAAGGCGCCGGTGCCGACCGGATGATGGCCGAAATCGGCGCCGTATTTCTCGACCTCCTCCTTCGGCACGACATAAGAGAAGTTCATCGCGACGATATGGAGGAAGGCGGCGTTGGGCGAGGTGAGCTTGATGACGACGGTCTTGTCGTCGGGCGTGGTGATGCCCGAGAGCGTCGTGGCCTTGCCACCCGCGACATCCTCATAGCCGGCGATATTGCTGAAATAGCCGGCACCCGGGCTTTGCGTCGCCGGATTGACCGCGCGCTCGATCGAGTATTTGACGTCGCCGGCCGTCATGGCGCGGCCGTTATGGAACTTGATCCCGTCGTGCAGCTTGAAGGTGTAGGTCAGGCCGTCGGGCGAGATGTCGAAGCTCTCCGCCAGGTCGGGGGTGAGCTTGGTGGTGCCAGGCTCGTAATCCATCAAGCCGTCGAAGATGCTCTTGATGATCGACCAGTTCTGCCAGTCATAGCCGACGGCCGGATCGAGCGTGGAGATGTCGTCCTTGTAGGTGATGACGATGGCGCCGCCCTGCTTGGGTGCGGCGAGGGCCGGCAGGCTCGACAGCAGCAGCGCTGCGGCCGCGGCGATGAAAAGTCGCTTCATGGGTTTTTCTCTCCTCCCTGAGTTCATGTTGGACAGTCTCGGGCTCTTGTTTGCGGCCCTTGGCGCGGTTTTCGCAGAAATTCCGCCGTTGCGCCCGTTCCCCGGCAATGACGGGCATTGTCAACGCAACCGGATACGGGGGTCAATCAGCGGCGCGATCAAATCCGCGACAAGATTGCCGATCACGATCCCCACCGCCGCGACCAGGGTCACGCCCATGATGATCGGGATGTCGATGCGCTGGATTCCCATCCAGGCGAGCTGCCCGATGCCGGGCCAGCCATAGACCGATTCCACCACCACGGCCCCACTCATGAAGATGCCGACATCGAGCCCGATCATGGCGATGATCGGCAGCACCGCATTGCGGAAGGCATGGACCAGCACGACCTTGGCGGGCCCGAGCCCCTTGGCCTTGGCGGTGCGCACATAGTCCTGGCGCAGCACATCCACCATCGAGGAGCGCATCATGCGGGCATACCAGCCGCCACCGGCGATGCCGAGCGTCAGGGCCGGGAGGATCAGGTGTCCGAGCGTGCCATAGCCGCCCATCGGAAAGAGGCTGAGCAGGTTGGAAAAGACATAGAGCAGCAGCAGTCCGACCACGAATTGCGGCGCCGAGACCCCGGCGAAGCTCAGCATCATGATCCAGCGGTCGGCGGGACGGCCGCGCCGGGTCGCCGCGAAGATGCCGGCCGGAATGCCGATCAGGAGCTCGAAGAAGATGGCGCCTGCCATCAGCAGCAAGGTCGCCGGCAGGCGGCTCAGGACCAGATCGGAGACTTGCGTCTTCTGCACATAGGAACGCCCGAGATCGCCCTGGGCGAGGCGCATCACATAGCGCGCATATTGCTCGGGCACCGAGCGGTCGAGCCCCAGCTGCTGGCGGATGTTCTCGACCGTCTGCGCCGTCGCGTTGCGGCCGGCGATCATGCGCACCGGATCGGCCGGAATGAGGAAGGTCAGGCCGAAGGTGACGATGGTGATGCCGATCAAGATCGCAAAGGATCCGGCCAAGCGCCGCGAGAGATAGCCCCACATCAGCCGCGCCCCCGCTGGGTCGGATCGAGCACGTCTCGCAACGCGTCGCCCACCAGGTTGAAGGCGAGCGCCACCAGGAGGATCGCGGCCCCCGGGAAGAAGACGAGCCAGGGTGCCGAGAGGAAATAGGACTGGCTCTCGAAGATGATGCCGCCCCAGGAGGGCGTGGGCGGGCGCACGCCCACGCCGAGGAAGGAGAGGGTCGCCTCGAGCAGCACGGTGGTAGCGATGCCGAGCGTGGCATAGACCAGGACCGTCGGCACCAGATGCGGCAGGATGTGACGGAACAGGATCCGCGCGGGTGCCGCGCCCAGCGCGCGCGTGGCCTCGATATAGTCGCGCTGCACCAGGGCCCGGGTCTCGGTATAGACCACGCGCGCGATCTGCACCCAGTTCACCATCGCGATCACCATCGCCACGATCCAGAGCGACGGCGCGAAGATGGCGGCGAGCGCGATCGCGAGCAGCAGCGCCGGGAACGCCATCATCAGATCGGTGAAGCGCATGATGGCGATCGAGAGCCAGCCCTCGACGAAACCGGCGGTGGCGCCCAGGAGCGCGCCGACGATGACCGCGACGCCATTGGCGGCGACGCCGATGATGAGCGAGGTCCGCGCGCCATAGATCAGCCGCGACAGCAGGTCCCGCCCCAGGAGATCGGTGCCGAGCAGGAAATGGGCGCTGGGGGGCAGGGGCGAACCTTCGAGGGTCAACCCGTCGAAGAACTGCTGGGCCGGATCGAAGGGCGCCACCCAGGGCGCCAGGGCCGCCACCAGGACGGTGACGACGATGACGACCAGACCCGCCAGGGCGAGTTTATCGCGCCTGAAGCGCCGCCAAGCCTCGTTCATGTGGGTTGACCCGGGACCGTCCTCGAAAGCCCGCGCTTGCCGAACCAACCCGGACGACCGGCCGGCGGCAAGGCGGCGCCCGATGCTAAGCCCCCGGTTCCGCAGGTCAATCGCTTGTGCATTCCCCAAAGCGGGGGAGGCGGCGGCCGCCCGGCGCGGGCCCGCCGAGATTGTCCCGCGACACTTGTAACCCTTCTGATAATAGGGTTAGGCTTGCATAAGTGGTCGGGCAGCCAATCTCCCGGCGGCCCTGCAAATTGACGTCGACATCGACAGGCTCATGGAACTCAACGAAGCGACTGCCCACGATGCACAGCCCAGCCGGCGGCCGGGCGCCAAGCGGGTGGTCAACGAAGCCCGGATCCTGGTCGCCGCAGAAGAGGTCTTCGCCGAAGCGGGCTATGCGGCGGCCTCCATGGCCGCCATCGCCGAGCGGGCCGGCCTGCCCAAGGCCAATCTCCATTATTATTTCGGCACCAAGGAACAGCTCTATCGCCGGCTGCTCGACAGCATTGCCGATGGCTGGCAGGAGACGATGGACCTGTTCACGGCCGACAGCGATCCGGCCGAAGCCTTCCGGCTCTATATCGCCGACAAGATCGAGTTTTCGCGCCGCCGGCCGCGCGCGTCGAAGATCTTCGCGAACGAGATCCTGCACGGCGCCCCGCATTTCCTGCTGCCGACGCAAGGGCGCGTCCGCGAGCGGTTCGAGCGTCATTGCGCCGTGATCGAGGGTTGGGGGCGCGACGGCAAGATCGCGCCGGTCGATCCGCATCATCTCTTCTTCGTGCTCTGGGCCTCGACCCAGCATTACGCAGATTTCGACGTGCAGGTCGGTGCGCTCCTGGGCAAGAAGGCGCTCGGCGCCGAGGATTATCGCGCGGCGACCGATCTGATCACGCGGATGGTGCTGGCCACGCTCGGCCTCGAAAAGCCGCGCTGATCCGGATCCCGCTCTAAAACTTCAAAGCCGTCACTTTCCGCCGGGATGCCCATGGCCGATCCGATCGCGATCGAGACTGTCGAAATGCATACCGGCGGCGAGCCGGTGCGCCTGGTGGTGAAGGGTTATCCGCCCATTCCCGGCGACACGATCCTGGCCAAGCGGCGCTATGCCCGCGAGCGGCTCGATCATCTGCGCCGGCTGCTGATCTTCGAGCCGCGCGGCCATTTCGACATGTATGGCGTGATCCCGGTCGAGCCCGATCTGCCGGGCGCCGATCTCGCCGTGCTCTTCATGCATAACGAAGGTTATTCGACCATGTGCGGCCATGCGGTGATCGCGGTCGGCCGCTGGGCGGTCGAAAGCGGCCGGGTGAAGCGCGCCGCCTCGGGCGAGACCCAGGTCAATATCCAATGCCCCTGCGGAATGGTGCGCGCCTGGGTGGCGGCGGACGGGGCGGTCCGGTTCGAGAGCGTGCCGGCTTTCGCATTCGCGCTCGATGCCGCGATCGATCTGCCCGGGTCGGCTCGGATCACGCTCGATATCGGCTATGGCGGCGCCTTCTATGCCGTGCTGCCGGCCGCGCGGCTGGGCTTGTCGCTGCCGGGCTCGCCGATGCGCGATCTGGTGGATGCGGCGGCCCGGGTCACAGCGGCGGTCAAGGCGCAGGTTCCCCTGCGCCATCCGGACGATCCGGACCTGGCCTTTCTCTATGGCACCATCTTCACCGATGGCGGCGAGGGCATCGATCGCCCCTCGCTCAATGTCTGCATTTTCGCCGAGCGCGAGGTCGATCGCAGCCCCACCGGCAGCGGCGTCACCGCGCGCATGGCCCTGCAGGTAGCGCGCGGGGTCGCCGGGCTGGGCGATCCGCGTCAATTCCAGAGCGTGACCGGCGCCGTCTTCACCGGACGCGCCATTTCGCCGATCCGGGCGGGCGAGTTCGCCGCGGTGCGGGTCGAGGTCGGTGGTCGCGCCCATTACAGCGGCAGCGCCCGCTTCACGCATGAGCCCGACGACCGGATCGGCCAAGGCTTCCTGCTCGGTTGAGGCCCGTGCGGGGCTGGGTTCAGGAGTGGCTTTCGGCGGACTCCCCCGGCGTTGTATCGTCGGCGGAGCAACAGGGAAGCGTTCCTGAATGACCGAAGCCGACCGACAGGAGCAGATCCTCGCCCTCGTGCATCAGCGCGGCTTCGTCTCGATCGAGGCGATGGCGGAGCATTTCTCGGTCACGCCCCAGACCATCCGGCGCGACGTCAACCGTCTCTGCGCCAAGTCGCTGCTGCGCCGCTATCATGGCGGTGCCGGCCTGCCTTCGGGCATCGAGAACGCTGCCTATCAGGCGCGCCAGGTCATGCAGCTGGCGGAGAAGAAGCGCATCGCCCATGCGGTGGCCGAAGAGATTCCCGACGGCAGCTCGATCTTCATTGCGATCGGTACCACGACGGAGCAGGTGGCCCGCGCGCTGCTCGATCATCGCGGGCTCAAGATCATCACGAACAATCTGCATGCGGCGAACATCCTGACGGAGAATGCCGACTTCGAAGTGCTGGTGGCCGGCGGCATCATGAACAACCGCGAGCGCGGCCTCGTGGGCGAATCCACGGTCGAGTTCGTCGGCCAGTTCAAGACCGATTTCTGCGTGGTGGGGGTGGGCGGCATCGACGGCGACGGCACCTTGCTCGATTTCGACGTGCGCGAGGTGCGGGTGTCCCAGGCCATGATGCAGCATGCCCGGCAGACGGTGGTGGTGGCCGATCACAGCAAGTTCGGGCGCAACGCCATGGCGCGCCTCGGCCGGCTCGAGGAGGCGCAGCTGCTGGTGACCGACCGGCCGCCGCCCGCGGCCTTGAAGACCCTGATCAAGCGCAGCAAGACCCGGCTTCTCCTCGCCCGCTGAGGCGCGGATTTCCCGAGGTTTCCGTGGGCGCCGGGCGATGTTCGATTTCGATCACAGATTTGCTCGATATTTTCATTTGTGAAAATGATCCGGCCCGACTAGTCTCCCGGGGCTCGCGTGGGGCGGGAGGGTTTCCCGCCGCCCCTGCTCGCGCCTCCGCCGGCCCGAAAAAGAGGAATTCATGGACTTCATCTTCATGCTGACGCGCGACGACCAGACCATCGAGGACTGCGTCGAGCTCTATGACACGATCCGCGCGCTGCCCTTGCGCCATGTCGGCTTCAAGGATGTCGGGGTGCCGGTGGATGTGCTGCGCAAGCTGCATGGAAAGCTGAAGGCCGACGGGCGCGTCACCTATATGGAAGTGGTCAGCACCAGCGAGGAAAGCTGCCTGCGCTCCGCCCAGATCGGGCTCGATCTCGGCGTCGATTGTCTTCTGGGCGGCACGCAGGTCGATCTGATCCTGCCGCTGCTGAAGGGCTCGCGCACCGGCTATTACCCGTTCCCGGGGATTCCCGTCGGCCATCCGACCAAGCTTGGCGGCAGCCCGCAGCGCATTGCCTCCGATACGCGCAGCGCCCTCACCAAGGGCTGCGCCGGCGTCGATCTCCTGGCCTATCGCGCGACCGAGGCCGATCCGCTCGATCTCATCCGCGCCGCGCGCAGCGTGACGGACAAGCCCGTCATCGTCGCGGGCTCGATCAACTCGCCCAAGCGCATCCGCGACATCGCGGCCGCCGGCGCCTCGCTCTTCACCATCGGCACGGCGGCGCTCGATGGCAGCTTCTATCCGCGCAACGGCCTGCTGACGAATCAGCTGAAACATATTCTCGAGGCCTGCGCGGCGACCGCCTGACGCCGGAGGGAGACCGCCCGCAAGGAAGACGGATATTCATCGGCCATGGGTCTTTTGCTCGGCATCGATCTCGGCAGCCAGAGCCTCAAGGTGGTGCTGCTCGATGAACCTCTGGCCCTGCTGGGCAGCGGAAGACGGAGTTATTCGATTGCCTTCCCTCGGCCCGGCTGGGCCGAACAGGATCCGCGGCTCTGGGAGGATGCTCTCGGGCCCGCAATTGCTGACGCGCTGGCTGCTGTGGGGAGCAAGCCCGGCGACGTCGCGGCCCTTGGCGTAGCCGGACAGCTCGATGGCTGCATCCCGGTCGACGCCAAGGGTCACCTTCTTCACGCGGCCCTCATCTGGATGGACCGGCGCGCCGACGCGTCGCTGAACCGCGTCCGCCACCGTCTCGGCAGCAAGCGCGTGCGGGCGCTGACCGGCGCCAATCTCGACGGCACGCATATGGCGCCCAAGATGCGCTGGCTGATCGACGAGACCGAGGCCGGCAAATCCGCGAGCCTGTTCCATCAGCCCGTCACCTATATGGTCGAGCGTCTCACCGGCGCGCGCGCCATCGATCACGGGCTGGCCTCGACCTCGCTCGTCTATGGTCTCGCTGAAGGCAATTGGCTGCCGGAGCTCATGGCGGCCTTCGAGCTTCAGCCCAAGCTGCTGCCGCCCTTGCGCCGCAGCGAGGACAAGGCCGGCCGCCTCAACGCCGAGGGGGCAAGGCTCACCGGACTGCCGGTTGGAATTCCCGTCGCGGTCGGGACCGGCGACGATTTCTCGACGCCGCTGGGCGGCGGCGTGATGCAGACCGGCATCGTCGCCGACGTGCTGGGCACAGCCGAGGTCGTGGGCGCGCTCGATCGCGAGCCGCGCATCGATCCCTCGGCCCTGACCGAGACCCATCGCTATGTGGGCGCTAGGTTCCATTACATCGAGAATCCGGGCTGGGTCTCGGGCGGCGCGCTCGAATGGCTGCGCGCCACCTTGGGCATTCCGGATTTTGCCGCGTTCGATCGCCTGGCGGCGGCGGTGCCGCCCGGCGCCGACGGGCTCCTCTTCCTGCCGGCCTTGAGCGGCGCCATGACCCCCGAATGGATTGCGGGCGCGCGCGGCTGTTTCTATGGACTCACACCGTCGCATGGTCCGGGCCATCTGGCGCGCGCGGTGCTCGAAGGCAACGCCTTCGGCCTCCAGGATGTGGTGCTGGCGCTGAAGGCGATGAATGTGGCGACCGACCGGTTGCGGCTTCTGGGCGGCGGTGCGCGCAGCGATCTCTGGGCGCAGATCCGCGCCGACGTGACGGGCCTGCCGGCAGAACGCGCGCGGCATTCCGATGCCAGTGCGGTCGGTGCCGCCATCCTGGGCGGCGTGGCCGCCGGAATCCTGCCCGACCTGGCGACGGCCGCGGGCCTGATGGGCGCCGCCGGCTTCATGATCGAGCCCGATGCGCATCGCAACCGGCTCTATCGCGAGGCACATGGGCGCTATCGCCAGCTCTTCCGGTCGCTGAAGCCGATGTTCGGGACCGAGTAGGATCGCGATGTCCGATTCCCTCATCGCCGATCTCCTGGCCGGGCGCTGGCGCGATCCCGAAACGGGCGCCGCCGTCACGGTATCGATCCGCAGCGTCGAGATCGCGCCCAGCCTCGCCGGCAGTGAAGCCGATCTGCTCAAACCTTTGGGGCTCGGACGGCGCCTGGCGCTGGTGAGCGATCCGACGACGCATGACATCCTCGGCCGCCGGGTCGAGCGCGCGCTGGGCAGCATCGCCGATCTCCAGCGCGTGGCGCTGCCCGACCGTCCTCACCCCGACGATGCGACCGTGGCCTCGATCCGCGCCGCAACGGCGAGCGCCGACGCGCTGATCGCGGTCGGCGCCGGCACGATCAACGATCTCTGCAAATATGCGGCCTTCCTCGACGGCAAGCCCTATGCCGTCTTCGGCACCGCGCCCTCGATGAATGGCTATTGCTCGGCCAATGCGGCGATCACGGCCGGCGGTCTCAAGAAGTCGCTGGCGGCGCGCGTGCCGGCGGGCGTGTTCCTCGATCTCTCGGTGCTGGCCGCGGCCCCGCGACGCATGATCCGCAGCGGGCTCGGCGATTCGCTCTGCCGCTCGACCGCCCAGGCCGACTGGCTGCTTTCGCATCTGATCCTGGGAACGCCTTATCGGGAGGCGCCCTTCGCGCTGCTCGCCGCCGACGAGAGCGCGCTGCTCGAGGAAGCCGGCGCGCTCATCGCCGGCAATGCCGCGGCCATGACGCGGCTGGCGCGCACGCTGGTGCTCTCCGGCCTCGGCATGGTGATCTGCAATGGCAGCTATCCCGCGAGCCAGGGCGAGCATCTGGTCTCGCATTATGTCGAGATGATGCAGGGCGACAAGCTGCCCGAGACCTTCCATGGCGAACAGATCGGCGTCACCACCCTCAGCCTCGCGCGATTGCAGCATCGTCTCCTCGACGGGCCGCCGCCGGTGTTGCGGCCGACCGCCATCGCTCCGGGCGATCTGAAGCGGCATTTCGGCGCCGAGCGCGGCGAGGCCTGCCGCCGCGAATGGCAAGGCAAGGCGCTCGACGCGACCAAGGCCGAGATTCTCACCCAGCGCCTGGCGCAGCACTGGGACCGGATCCGGGCGCGACTCCAGAGCGTGATGCGTCCGGTGCTGGCGCTCGAGCGCGCCCTCGTGGTCACGGGCGCGCCGCGCCGCGCCTTCGATCTCGGTTGGTCCGCCGTGCTTTACCGGACGGCGCTCATCCGCGCGCGCCAGACCCGCAACCGCTATACCGCGCTCGATCTCGCGGGCGATTCGGGACGGCTCGAAGAGTTCGCGACGCGGGAGAGCCACTCCCAGCCCGGCGCCGAATAGACGAAAACCCGGACCAATTCCGTACCTCTATCCATTCGGGGCGTACCCAGTTGGATTGAAGTAACCCTGAACGAATGTTAATAATTCCTCCGGATGGGGGATGGGTAGCCGTTTGGGGGAAGAAGCAATCAACGCCGCCTTTGAGCCTGCCCGTTGACCGGTTCGGTGCTTCCGGTTTGTCCCATTCTGTGCGCCAGAGCGACTTAAGGGGGACTCGATGGACAACGACATTACCGCCTTACAGGTGCTTTTCACCGAGACCTACTACTGGATCACGATCGTCTTCATGTTCCTGATCCATGTCGGCTTCTGCACTTATGAAGTCGGCGTCTCGCGCCGCAAGAATCATCTGGCCACGCTGATGAAGAACGCGATGGTGATTCCGGTCGTCGGCGTCAGCTTCTATCTCTTCGGTTGGTGGCTCTATTCCTCGATGGTCAACGGCCCCGGCATCACCGGCGGTCTCGTGCCGGCGCCCTTCGCCACGCCCTGGAGCGAGCTCATGGGCACGCATATGGGCGGCAAACCCGTGCAGACCGGTCTAACGCCCGCGGACACGGCGCTGTGGGCGCGACTGAACGGCGTATTCTGGGGCGCCTTCCTGTTGTTCTCATGGACCACAGCCTCGATCGTCTCCGGATCGATCATCGAGCGCGTCAAGTCTGGCGCCTTCTGGCTGATCGCGGTCATGATCGGCTCGGTGACTTGGATCATCGACGCGGCCTGGGGTTGGCATCCGGCAGGTTGGATGGTTCAGCTGCTGGGCTACCATGATGCCTACGCGTCCGGTGTCGTGCATGCGATCGCGGGCGGCACTTGCCTGGCCGTGTTGTTGAATCTTGGGCCTCGCATCGGCAAGTTCAGAGCGGATGGCACGCCGCGCAACATTCCGCCACAAAATCCCTGGCTGGTCTGCATAGGTCTGTTCCTGATCTATACGGGCTTCTGGGGTTTCTACGCGGCCTGCAATATTCCGATCTATGACGTGCAGGCTGGCGACGGTGTGTTCTGGTCCGCCACCAATATCTATCTGCAACCGACCACACTATCGGCCATTACCTTCAACTTCATCATGTCGCTCTGCGGCGGTCTGATGGCCGGTTACATTGTCTCGAAGGGTGACGCCTACTGGACGTTCTCGGGCGGCCTCGCCGGCGTCATCGCCTGTTCGGCCGGCAACGATCTCTATCATCCGATCCAGGCGATGCTGATCGCGGCAATCATCGTCGTGATTATCTACAAACTGCATTACTGGGTGGAGCGCCGTTTCAAAATCGACGACGCGGTCGGTGCGGTGGCGGTTCATGGCTATGCGGGATTCCTCGGCGTCTGCGCGACGGGCTTCGTGCTGTGGGGCTATCCGTCCTCGCCCGATGCTTTGCTGGGGCATGACCATGCCTGGGCCAAGATCACGCCATGGGGCCAGTTCGCTGGTGCCATGATCATGTTCTGGGGTCTCGGGTTCATTCCGGGCTATGCCCTCTCCTGGGTGCTCAAGAAACTGAACCTGCTGCGCATTCCGCGCGAGGTTGAATTGGCCGGTCTCGATTATCATGCCCACGCCGTGACCGTGCGCGAGGACGACGAGATCAGGGCGGTGCTGATTGAGGCCGGGCGTTCGCCCGCAGCCGCTGAATAGAAAAAGGAGAGGATACTGTCATGACGACGGGTAATTTCTCTGATTGGAGCGGCAATATGTTCGATCTAGGCCCTCTCTATCCCTTCGTGGGATGGGAGGTGCCGATGGCCATCGTAGGCATCATCTTCTGGATCGGCTGGCATGTGTGGCAGATCAAGATGGAAAACCGCCAGCTCGAACAGGAGGCGGCGATGCTGAAGCAGGGTGACAATCTGCAGAAGGCGATCCAGGCCGAACACACGCCGGAGCGCATGTAGCGGCACGTTCAGGCCTCCTTTGCCATGACCAAAGGGGCGCTGGCCATAGGCCAGCGCCCCTGCCTTTTGGGACAAAAGGGCACGAGGCCCTAGAACTCCGCCAGTGGCCAAATTCAGGCCCAATCCGGTGCCAGCCGGGACTCTTTTGCGGCGCGGCTCGAAAGCGCTATGCTGCCGCCCGCAACGCGGTCGTGTTTCTTGACCTCCGTCAAGCGACCTCTCGGCGGCTGCGAACAGGCATTATCATGCGAATTCTCGTCGTTGACGACCACACCCTCTTCAGGCGCGGCTTTTCCCTCCTGCTGCAGCGGCTTTATCCCGAAATCGAGATCGAAGAAGCCAGCGATGTCGCGAGCGCACTCGAAGCGGTGCGCCGAATCTCGGTCGATCTCGTGCTGCTCGATCTGGCCATGCCGGGGATGGACGGTTTCTCCGGATTGGAGCAGCTGCGCGATGCCTCGCCAGGAGCGGCGATCGTCATTGTCTCGGCGATCAGCGATTCGGATCGGATCCGCGAGGCGCTGGAGCGCGGCGCGCGCGGCTATGTGCTGAAGACGATCAATGACGCGGCGCTCAAGCACGCCCTGTCGCTGGTGATGTCGGGCGAAACCTATGTGCCGGCGGAACTGCTGCAGGAGCGGGCACTCAAGGGCGGGGGCGGCCCGGCGGGCAAGGGCGGTCCCGAGAATCCCCTGGCCCATCTGACCGATCGCCAGCGCGACGTGCTGGGGCTGCTCATGACCGGGCAATCCAACAAGGAGATCGCGCGCGATCTGGGCTTGCTCGAAAGCACGGTCAAAGCGCATATCAAGGTGATCCTGAACAAGCTCAGCGTCGCCAACCGCACGCAGGCCGCGATGGTCGCGGCGGGCCTGGGCTGGCATCCTGCGCGTCCGGTTCATTGACCGGGATTGCCGGGTCGTCCTGTTCGTGATTTCTCGCCGGACGCACCTAGCGAAGCGACAAGAGGCGCTCGATCGCGTCTTGCAGGCGATGGGCCTCGATCGGCTTGTGCAGCAGCTCGAAACCCGAGGCGCTGGCCTCGGCCAGCCGGGCTGGCTCGGTGTCGCCGGTCAGAATCAGGCCCGGCACCTTCAGCCCCAGCCGCTCGCGGAGATAGCCGATGGCGTCGGCGCCCGTGAACCCGTCGCGCAAGCGGTAATCGGCGATGATGGCGCTGGGCGTGCGGCCATTCTCGGTCAGTTTCGCCAGGGCCGCCGGTGCGGAATCCGCCACCAGCACCTGATAGCCCCAGCGGCCGAAGAGCGCGTCCATCGCCTCGAGCTGGTCGGGATCGTCGTCGATCGCGAGCAGCAGCGCTCCCGAGGGCGGTGACGCTGCTGCCGGGCGTTGCGGCACCGGCGACGCCATCGCCGCATGGGACTCCGTGAGCGGGACCAGGACGCGGAAGATCGAGCCGCGGCCGGGTTTCGAACGAACCTCGATCGGATGGCCGAGCAGCTTGGCGACACCGGCCACGATCGCCAGCCCCAGCCCCAGCCCGCGCGTGCGATCGCGTTCGGGATTTCCGACCTGATAGAACTCCTCGAAGATGCGCTCGATCTTGTCGGGCGCGATGCCGATGCCGGTATCCAGCACCTCGATCGCGAGCCGGTCGCCGGCGCGCCGGCAACCGATCAGAACCTTGCCCCGCTCGGTATAGCGCAGCGCATTGGAGACCAGGTTCCTCAGGATCCGGCCCAGCAGGGTCGGGTCGGTGCGGATGGTGGCGCTCGACAGCAAAACGCGCAACGCCAGCCGCTTCTCCCGCGCTGCCTCGGAAAACTCCGTCTCGATCTGGTCGAGCAGATCGGCCACGGCGAAATCTCGGAACTTGGGCGCCAGCACGCCGGCATCGAGCCGCGACACATCGAGCAACGCGTCGAGCAACTCGTTGGCCGCCTTCAGCGCATCCTCGATCGAGCCCAAGAGATCCAGATCGCTGCGCTCGCGCAGGCCGATGCGCAAGGCGGCCGCGAACAGATGCGCCGCCTGCAAGGGCTGGCGCAGATCGTGGCTGGCGGCGGCGAGGAAGCGCGACTTGGCGCGGTTGGCACGCTCGGCCTCGGCATGGGCATCGCGCAACGCGTCTTCCGACAGCTTGCGTTCGGTGATGTCGCGCACGCTGGTGCGAAAGCCGAGCGAACGGCCGGCGCGGTCGAACAGCGTCTGCCAGCTGACCGCGGCCCAGACCAGCTTGCCGTCCTTGCGCCGGAGGCGGAAGGCGACGT
Source organism: Hypericibacter sp. (assembly GCF_050729195.1). Taxonomy (NCBI): domain Bacteria; kingdom Pseudomonadati; phylum Pseudomonadota; class Alphaproteobacteria; order Rhodospirillales; family Dongiaceae; genus Hypericibacter; species Hypericibacter sp. Next base: position 5,304 of record NZ_JBOHKS010000115.1, on the reverse strand, counting down.
CGTTGCCGCTCTCCCCGCGCTCGCCGCGATCGATCACCTCCGCGATCAGGGCCCGATCCTCCTCATGGACCAGGGGCAGCGGGTAATCCGGCATCGCCAGACATTCGGCGACGCGATATCCCGTCATGCGCTCGACCGCCGGATTGATCCAGAGCGGCTGGCCGTCATGGCCGAGCCAACTCTCCCAGTCGTAAGTGTAGTTGGCGATCGCTTCGAAAAGCCGGTCGGTCTCGGACATGGGGACGGGGTGCGAAGATCGGCTCGCGCCGGTCGGACCGCGCGTCGGCAAACTCACCGGCTCCGCGTCGGGCGGCATTTTGCCGTCGGGTCGCATCGTCCGCATGGTCCCATCCCTCCCTGCCGATCAGTGGAACCGCTTGGGCGTCGCTTGTCCAGTTGGGCCTGGATTCTCCCCAATTCGGGGGATGGTCCGCTCAAACGGGCGAAGCCCGCAGCCAAATGACGCTTGGACATCAGGAGGAGCGCCGGGGCACCGTTTCCTATAGGGAACGGAAGATTCCTAATTGAGTGGCGCCAAAGGTTGAGGATTGCGCCTTCCGGCTACCCGGTCGGGTCTCGATCCGGGGAGTCCAGCGAGGCGACGAGCCTGCCGGCGGTGCCGAACAAGGTCCGAGACGACCCCGAACGGGGCGGCCGGCCCGTCGCAAGGGGGAAGCCAATGGCACAATCCGCTCAGAATCTGTCTGCGCGCATCGAAAGCATGTTCGGGCGCGACAGGATCTTCGCCTGGGGCCTGGTCGTGGCGCTTTGGGCCACGGTCGCCTTCGTCCTGCTCTCGGTCAATTCGATGATTCCGTCGAACGGCATCAGGATCGCCTCCTGGGTCGCCGCCTTGGTGCTGCTGCTGTTCAACACCGCGTCGATCGGCGCGATGGTCCGGCATTACAGCCACGACAAGGAACATATCTACGGGCTCGATATCAAACATCTCGACGCCGGCCGCTGACGCCGACGCCGAGCGAGGGGGAACATTCATGGCGCAGAAATACATTCCGCCGCAGCAAAGGAAGATCGGCCAGATCTTCGACGTCGCCTGTCTTCTGGTGATGGTCTTCGCGGTCCTGTTCGTGCCGGTCTGGCTCAAGATCGCGGTGCCGTCGCGCGTTCGCGTCCTGCCCGCGACCGTCCAACTCACCGAAGGGACCGACGCCGACGGCAATCCGACCCAGACCTGGACGGGCTTGACCTGGGAAGCGATCGGACAGAACGCCACCATGCAGGAACGCTGGCAGGCCCTGGGCTACACGGTCGAGGGCGCGGCCGACATTGTCACGCAGCCCTTCGACTACACGCTCGATGTCGGCGGCATTGCCATCACCGGCGTGGTCATCCTCGGCTATTTCGTCTTCGTGCTGGTCCTTTCCCGGCGCGAATACAAAGACGTCATCGCCGAGAAGTTCGAGTAGCGCGGGAGCCCGGGGGAAACATCATGGATATCTGGCAAATCGCGGAATGGGCAGCCTGGATCGTCTCGGCGCTGCTGTTCGCCTGGATGCTGTTCGATTTCGTGAAGACGGATCGCTCCTACAGCGAAGCGCAGCTTCTGAGCTCGCGCGAAGGCGTCGACGATCTCTTCGGCGAAACCAAGAAGGGGGGCTGAGCCATGGCCGAGCAAACAATGGCGGCACCTTCGTCTCAACGCATCCAGCTCCTGAAAGTGCTGGGGCCGGCGCATGTCTGGGCGCTGGGCGTCGGCATCGTGCTGGTCGGCGAGTTCATGGGGTGGAACTACGCGGTCGGCAAGGGCGGCGCCTATGGCGCGCTCATCGCCTGCTGGGTGATCGGCCTGCTCTATACCTGCGTCGCCATGATCGATTCCGAGATCACTTCGACCGTGGCGGCCGCAGGCGGCCAATACGCCCAGGCGAAGCACACGATCGGGCCGCTGATGGCCTTCAATGTTGGGCTTTATCTCGTGCTGGCCTACACCATGCTCGAGGCGGGCGACATCCAGGTCGCGGGCCAGCTGATCCAGATCGGCATCGGCGAGCTGGGCAGCACCGTGAACTGGGTTCCCTTCACCGTCCTGTCGCTGGCGATCCTGGCCTGGCTCAATTATCGCGGCGTCTTCATGACGCTCACGGTGAATTTCGTCATCACCGCCGCGGCCTTCCTCACCATCATCATTCTCTTCATCGGGCTGCAGCCCTGGAACCCGCATGAAATCATGCGGCATACCGAGCTGCTGACGGATCTGCCTTATGGCTGGCTCGGCGTGATCGCAGCCTTCCATTTTGGCATCTGGTTCTATCTCGGCATCGAGGGCACCTGCCAGGCGGCGGAAGAGGTCCGCTCGCCGGGTCGCGCCCTGCCGTTGGGCACGATGACGGGAATTATCACGCTGCTGATCGCAGCGGGCCTCACCTGGTATGTCTGCGTCGGCATGCTGCCCTGGGAATATCTGGGCTGGGACGCGACGCTGGCCCCGCTGTTCGACGCGGCGCGCGTGTCGGGCAGCACCTTCCTGCATGTGGCGCTCTTCGTCGGCACGCTGTTCTCGGCCATCGCTTCGGCCAATGGCTGCATCAACGACGCCGCGCGGGCCTGGTTCTCGATGGGCCGCGACCGCTATCTGCCGCAATGGTTCGGCGCCGTGCATCCGCGCTATCGCACGCCTTACCGCTCCATTGTGTTCCTGATTCCGATCGCGGCGATCTTCGCCATCTGGGTGCCGCTGGCACAGATCATCACCTTCTCGATCCTGTCAGGATTGCTGAACTACACCTTCATGCCGATCAACATGTGGAGCTTCCGCAAGAAATGGCCGATCGGCTCGATCCGGCGCGGGTTCGAGCACCCGTTCCATCCGCTGCCGGCGGCCGTGCTGCTGTCGCTCTGCATCATCACCTTCTTCGCGGTCTATCTCGGTTATGGCCGCCAGCTCCTGGCGATGATGTTCTTCTATATCGTCGCCTCGCTCTGGTTCCATTTCCGCCGCTACCAGTTCGTCCGGCGCGGTGACCAGTTCACCATGGCCTGGCCGAAACCGCTCGGTTATTGAGCGCAATAAGCGACCGCCGCTTGCCGGCGGTCGCCTTACCTCCCACTGTGACTGGGCCGGCGTCGGAAGTTCTGCCGCCGGCCTTTTATTTTCCGGATAACAGGCTTCGGACCGGCACGATGTCATGGCTCGCCGCCCCGCTGGCGGTTCTCTTCTTCGTCATCCTGATCGTCATGCACCGGCGCCATCGCGTGGCGGTCAAAGCCGAGCGCGGCGCGCTGTTCGAGAATGTGCTGACGCTGTTCGAGCGCTATCGCGTGGAGCAGGACGATGTGGACTTCCCGGCATTGGTCGGCGGTTATCGCGGCTTCGACATCAAGCTCGAAGCGCTGGTCGATCATGTCGCCGTGCGAAAGCTGCCCTCGCTCTGGCTGCTGGCGACGGTCAAGGCCGAGCTGCCGCAGCGGTCGGCGCTCGATTTCCTGGCGCGCCCGCTCAACACGGAGTTCTATTCGCCCAGCAGCCATATGGAGCATCGCCTGCCGACGCCGGCCGGATATCCGGCGGGCTTGCGCGTGAGTGCCGACGGGACGGAGGGCCTGCCATCCCCCGCGGTGATCGCGAACCAGGCGACGCTGTTCGACGACAGCAAGATGAAAGAGCTGGTGATGACGCCCAAGGGCGTTCGGCTCGTCTATCAACTGGCCGAGGCCGAGCGTCCGTACTATCTGGTGTTGCGCCAGGCGGAGTTCGGCCCGCATCTGCGCCTCGATCCAGCGCTCGCGCGCCGCCTGATCGACCGGGCGATCGCGATCATTGAAGAATTGCGCCGCGACCCGCCGCCGGATGCCGCCTGCCCATCATGACGAGAGCCCGCATGGCGAAACCGCAGACCACGAAACCCAGAAGCCCGCCGCCGGCGGCCACGGGCGAGGATAAGCCACCCTTCCATCCCTATCTCGTGCTGGCGATGTCGGTCTTTCCCGGTGTGGGGCAGATCTTCAATGGCGATTCCAAACGCGCCTTCATGTTCGCCTTCTCGATGCTGAGCCTTGGCTGGATCACCTATCACCTGACCTCGCCTGACCATTCCTTTCTCGGCCGCTATGCCGGCGGAGTCTTCGTCTATGCGATGTCGATCCTGGATGCCTACAAACAGGCCCGGCTGCGCTGGGAGCTCTGGCATCTCCGCCGCCGCCAGGCGCAAGCCGCCCGTGACTCCGAGTCCTGACCCCGTTCGACCGGGTTGTCGGGCCCGGATCGGGTAAAGCGGTATCGAATTGGCTCATCGGGGATAAATCGAAAGCACCCGCGTTGCGTCGGCGGGGCCACTCTGATATCCAGATTCCATGGCGGATTCGGACGTAAAGATCCTGACGCCCTGGGAGTTGAGGGGACACAAGGTGCCGACGGCACCCCGGTGATCCGGTTGCCCGCCGCGTTCCGTGGAAACGGACGTGGCGGTTTTGTTTTGGGCTGGGTTTCGAAGCGGGAATCCATGTCGAGAGGACGCGCGAGACATCGTCGGTTTTGGGGCCGGCCCGTGACGGGCGGGAACCATGACGGCATGGCCGCGCCATCGCCCTCCATTGCGAAGGCGGCCTCGCGCCGTCTCCTGATCATTCATCGACGGGCGGGGGAAGACCGGCAACCGGCGCCGCCGCTTTCGGCAAATCGGGCCCGATGGGCCCAACGGCCACTTTAGGGGGATTACTCATGGCAAGCGCTACCACTCAGAGTCCAACGATGTTGCGGGACGTCGATTGGAAACAGGTCGTCTTCGTGGCGGCTGGCGTGCCCGCATTGGTTCTGTTCTCGATGGGCGGCATCTCGGCCACGGTCGGCGCGCCGGCCTGGCTGGTCTGGACCATCTCGGTCCTGCTGGGCTTCGCCCAGGCCTTCACCTATGCCGAGATCGCGGGCCTGCATCCGTCCAAGACGGGCGGCACCGCCGTCCATGGCGCCACCGCCTGGATCCGCTACAGCCAGATCCTGGCGCCCTTGTCGCTCTGGTCGAACTGGCTGGCCTGGACCCCGGTGCTTGCCATCGGGTCGGGGCTGGGGGCCGGCTACCTGCTCTCGGTCTTCTATGCACCCGATGCCAGCATCATGACCTGGCAGGCCACGCTGGTGGATCTGAGCTTCATCTCCGATGGCCTCAGCTTGCGCTTCAATGCGACCTTCCTGCTGGGTGCGGCCATCATGCTGGTGGTGTTCGCGATCCAGCATCGCGGCATTCTGCGCACCGCCCAGATCCAGACGCTGCTGACGATCGCCTCGCTGCTGCCGCTCTTCATCGTCTGCATCATTCCGCTGCTGGCGGGCAATGTGCATGGCGAGAA